>JBBDNU010000147.1:0-17505 GCA_040877365.1 Planctomycetales bacterium | reverse complement strand
CCGTGGTCGAAGTCGCGCACCAGATGGGAATCGCCCCGGCAGGGGCGAAGGAGATCTCGCCATGATCCGATGATCCACCCAATTCGGGCCAAGCTCGATCGGCGAGGCGTTTCCTCCGCCCCTGCCGGGGCGGGACCACCCGATCGGGGACCTCGGTCCACGGGTTCCGCTCCGCCCGCATCGCGGGCTGCGCTCCACCCGTGGCTACATTCCCGCGCCCCTCCGGGGCGACCGACAGGAAGCCCTCCGAATTGCGATAGTCGGACCACTACGCATCGTGTCGCCAGAATTCTTCCGTACTTCGACGCTACGACGCCCACTCGCACTGCGACCTCGATTCGGCTCACAGGCCGTAGAGCGAGGCGAATTTCGTGCGGAGCTGGCGGACCAGCGGCGCGTGCGACGGCGCCGCGTCCGTCACGGTCTCGATCAGCTTCGCCGGGGGATACTGCCGGCCGCGGCGGTGGATGTTCGCGTTGAGCCACTCCTTGAGCGGCCGGAACTCGCCAGCCGCGAACTGCGCGTCGAGATCCCCCAGCTCGCGCTCCGCGGCCTCGAAGAGCTGCGCGGCGTACATGTTGCCCAGCGCGTAGGTCGGAAAATAACCGATCAGGCCGGCGCTCCAGTGGATGTCCTGCAGGCAGCCTTGGGCGTCGCTCTGCGGAACGAGGCCGAAGCACCCCGCGAACTTCTCGTTCCACGCGGCGGGGACGTCGGAGGGAGCGAGGTCCCCCGCCACGAGCGGCTGCTCCAGCTCGAAGCGGAGCATGATGTGCAGGTTGTAGGTGACTTCATCGGCCTCCACGCGGATGAACGAGGGCCGCACGTCGTTGATGGCGGCATGAAAGTCATCCAGCGGCACGTCGCGCAGCGCCTCGGGGAACGCGGCCTGCGCCTGCGGAAAGAAATGCCGCCAGAAGGCGAGACTGCGGCCGACGCGGTTCTCCCACATCCGCGACTGCGACTCGTGAACGCCGAGCGAGACGGAGTCGCCCAGCGGGGTGCCCCAGTGGTCGCGGTCGAGCCCCTGGTCGTAGATGCCGTGCCCCGCCTCGTGCAGCACGCCGAAGAACGCACCGGGGAAGTGATGCTCGTCGTAGCGGGTGGTGAGGCGGCAGTCGCCGGGGCCGATCCCCGAGCAGAAGGGGTGGGCGGCCTCGTCGATGCGTCCCGCGTCGAGGTCGAAGCCGATTTTCCGAGCCGCCTCGGTGGCGAATTTTCGTTGCGCGTCGACGGAATAGCGGCGGGCGAGGATCGAGACATCGGGAGCGCGGCCCGAGTCGCGGATCTCGGCGACGAGCCGCACCAGCTCGTCGCGGAGCGGCGCGAAGGCGCGGGCGACCTGCGCGGCGGTGGCGTCCGGCTCGTACTGGTCGAGCAGCGCGTCGTAGGGGACGCCGGTCTTCGCTCCGAGGGCCTGCGCCTCTTCCTGCTTGAGCGCGACGACCTGTTCGAGCCAGGGAAGGAACTGCCGGAAGGCGGACCGCTTACGGGCCTCGACCCACGCCTGCTGCGCGAGACAGGTGACGCGCGACAGCTCTTCGACCAGGCGGCGGGGGAGCTTCGTGGCGCGGTCGTAGTCGCGGCGCAGCTCGCGGACGTTGGCCGCCAGCGGACCGTCCGGCGCGTCGGGCAGCCCGCGCGATTCGAGCTCGCGGAGCAGTTCGCCGCGGCGGGGAGAGACGGCCCACTCGTGGGCGAGGCCGGCGACGAGGCTCGACTGCTCGGCGCGGTGGGCCGCACCCCCACGCGGCAGGTTCGTCTGCTCGTCCCAGCCGAGCAGGCTGCCGCAGGACGCGAGCAGCGCGGTCCGTTTGGACTCGGCGAGCAATTGGTCGTAGAGGGGCTGGGTATCGGACATGATGGGATCGTCTCGGCGGGGTTCGAGCGGGGGTGCATTATCGGCCCGCCCGGCGCGAAACCGCAAGCGGCGCGCGGGGGGGGAAGAGGCTCAACGTGGCTCGAACGGCGCTTCGCGCGGGGCGATCGATGGATACCGCCAGTAGACTTGCAGGCACAGCGACGCGAGGCAGGTCGTGTAGACCCGCCCGCCGTAGGGGCCCCACGGGCCGATCGGGTCCCAGCTACCGGCGTCGTCCCCTGCGGTCCGCTGCTCGGCGACGAGCACGTCCCGCAGCGATTCGTTCCAGCTCCGCCAATGCTCGCCGCCGTGCGAGCGCATCGCCAGCGTGGCGTAGTACCAGTAGTAGAGGTTCCAATCGGCCCGCCGCGGCGGGCGAGCGCTGAGATATTCCAGCGCCTCGAAGCACTGCGGGTTCGTGCGGGAGATGCCGAGCATCTGCTTGCAGAACAGCGCCTCGGCGGTCATCGAAGGGGTGGGGCGGGTGGCGTCATTGTTGCCCCCGTACCCTGCGAGCCCCTTGTTGGGCCCCAGGCTGCGGTCGACGAGAAAGCGGATCATCTTCGCCCGCGGTTCGGCGGGGATCGGGACGCCCAGGGCCTCGTAGGCGCTCTTGAGCGCCATGAGCTGCCAGCCGAACATGCTCATGTCGCTGACCTGCGTCTTCTCGTAGCGCCAGCCGCCGTCCTGGGAGTTCTGCTGGTCGAGGGTGCAGGCGACGGCCCGTTCGAGCGGCCGGCGCAGCCGCGTGTCGAACGTCTTGTCGTGCTGCATCCCGTAGGCCTCGGCGAGGGCGTAGGTCGCGATGCCGTGGCAGTACATCCGCGCGTGGCGGGTGGCCTTTCCGCCGAGATATCCGTCCGACCCCTGCTGGGCGACCAGCCACGTCAGGCCGCGCTCGACGGTGCGGGCATAGGTGCCGTCGTCGTGGTTGTGGCCGTGCGCGAGGAACGTCAGGAGCGCGAGGCCGGTGGTCCCGGCATCCGCCTCGCGGCCGGCGAAGTAACGGTTGTTCCCCTGCTCGTCGAACTCGACCTGACCGGAGCCGAAGCGGTCGGCGTCCCAGCGGCCGTCCGCCTCCTGATGTTTCGCCAGCCAGACGAGGCTCTGCTCGACGGCCTGCAGCGTGGCCCGGCTCGCCCCGCGCTCCAAGGCGATCTCCGGCGTCTGGGACAGCTTCCGCAACCCCAGGTGCGACGGCACCCCGGCCTCGCGGGCCTGGAGCCCCGAACGCGCCGCGGGGACCTGCACGCTCGGCGCCGGGCGGACGTTGACGTTCAACGAGGACGCCCCCGCGCCGGACGCCGCCGCGGTCGCCGCCAGCGACCCGGTCTCCGACGCAGCCGAAGGAACCGTCCGCTCGACGCGCGGCGCCGGAGCACCCGCGGTCGTGCGGAACGTGCCGGTCCGCTGGGGCTGCGCCCCGGTGGCGAGTCCGGCGGCGGGGGCCGCCTGAGGACTGCCGGGAGTCGATTCGGTCGCCTCGCTGCTTTCCGCCGCCAGGGGAATCGGGGCCGGCGCCGGCCCCGCGAGGCCGCCGCGGACCGCCCCCGCATCGCCGGCCTCCGCCGGACGGGGCGCCGCGGGCGAGATCAGGTCGGTCGGCAGCGCCGATCCCGGCGACCGCGACACTTGCGGCGACGCCGCCGCGAGTTCCGCGGGATCGCCGCGGCGTGGCTGCGGTTGCGCCGGAGTGCGGTCGGCGACGCCCGCCGCCGTGACCGATTGACGAACAGTCCCGCGGGGGGCGGCGACTTCGGGACGGGCTTCGGGCGCGGTTTCCTCCGGAGCGGGAGGCTGGGGGGCATTCGCCGCCAGCCGCGGCGCGTCTCCACCGGCGGCCGGGGCGGGAGCCGGGGGGGCCGATTCCGGGACCTGCGTCGGGTCCGCCACGGAGGCGACTGCGTCCTCGACCGGGACCGGGTTCCTGTCGGGTCGCGCGGCGGATGCGATTTCGAGAGGCAGCCGGTGCTGGCGATCGACGGGCAGACTTTCCGGCGCGAGGAGCCGCTCCCAGGCCGGGCGGCCGGAGGGGCCCGCCGCGCCCTGCGGGTCCGCATCGGGGACGGCTTGGAGAATCCGCGTCTGCCGCTCGCTGGCCTGGAGCACCTCGGCCACGTCTACGAACCGCAGCAGGTTGAGCAGGAGCACCAGCCCCGCCAGGCACGACAGGTGCACTAGCAGCGACAACGCGAACGCCTTGGGAGCGATGCGGCGGTCTCCCCAGCTCGTCGTCAGCATCGTTACGAGCAGCACGAACGACACCGCCAGACCGGCCAGCAGCCCGCCGTACAGCAGATCCTCGCGCGCCAGTCCGCTCGTCGTCTCCAGCCGGACGGCCAAGTCTTCCGTGACGTGCTTCATGGGCGCTCCCCGACGCGCAGGCGGTATGCCATGTTCACGTTCTTCAGGCCCGCCCGGCTGCAGCTCGCCAGCACGTCCATCACCGCCTGGTACGGGGCGCCGCCGTCGCCGCGGACGACGACGACCTGCTCGGCGTACCGCTGCCGCGCGGCGCGGAGCAGCAGGTCGAGCTGGGGAACGTTGAGGTCGCGGTCTTCCACCTGGAGCGAGCCGTCGTTGCGGATGTTGACGTAGATCGGATCGGGGAGGCTGGTGAGGGGAGCGGCGTCGGAGACGGTGGGCAATTGGACGCCGTACTGCCGCTCCAGTTCCGTGAACCGCGCCCCGACCATGAAGAAGATGATCAACAGGAACACGATGTCGATCATCGGGGTCAGGTTGAGGTTCGGCTCCTCGATGGATTCGGTCCGGAGGGGCATCGACGGGGGAATCCGGCAGGGGGAAGTGCGGTCCGTCCGCGGCCCTCCATCTTCTCTAATATCGGCGCGGGCCGCAATTCCGTTCGCCCGATTCCGTCTGAACCGCGCGCACGGGCGATTCAGGAGGCGAAGTGCCAGACATGGGCCATGCCGGCCATATCGGCGGTCGCCAGCCACTGTTCATCCGGCGAGAGGGCGAAGTCGTGCAGCCAGTCCTTGAACTGGCCGCCCCGCGGCACGCCGATCTCGGCCACCTGCTTCCCGTCCTTCGCGTCGCGGACGCGGACGACGGTGTCCTTGCCGGTCGAAAACAGGTACTGCCCGTCGGCGCTGAAGGCGACGTGCACGACCCCTTCCTTATGCCCCTCTTCCTCCCAGACGATCTTTCCCGATTCGACGTCGAACAGGTGGACCTTCGAGAGGCCGAGCGCGAGCCTCTTGCCATCCGGGGCGAAGGCGGCCGAGTAGAAGCTCATCACCCGGTTGCCCTGGGCCCGCATCGCTTTGTTGTCGGTGAAGTCCTGCCGGACCTTGCCGGATTCCAAGTCCCACAGCTTGATCGAGCCGGCGATCTCGGCGTGCCGGTCGGACGATTCGGAGACGAAGGCGAGCTTCGCATCGTGCGACAGCGCGACGGCCCGCGCCCAGCCTCCGCCGGTCTCCAGCCGGGTCAGCTCCTTGCCGGCGGGCATGTCCCACAGGATGACGATCCCCGCGTCATCCCCCGTAAGAAGCCTGCCGCCGTCGGCGGACATCGAAAAACCGCGGATCCATTCCCGGTGCCCTTCGAGCACCTGGGAGTCCTGGACGACCTCGACCTGCACGGGGGCGACATCTGCGTCGCTCATGCCCCGCTTCTTCGCCTGGCCACCGCGGTTCTCGTCGAACAGCGCGACCTCGGCTTTTCCTTCCGCGGGCGCCTGCGTGTCCCAGATGCGGAGGGTGTGGTCCCAACTGGCGGAGTACAGCCACTTGCCGTCGGGGGAAGCGCCGAGGCGGGAGACGAGGTTCGTGTGCCCGCGAAAGGCGCGGAGCGGCCTGCGGACCGGGGCGGAGAACTCGTCGTCGCCCTTCGCCTTGCCGGCCCCCGCCGGTGCAGCCTCGGGCATCTTTCCCGGGAGATCCCAGAGGAGAATGTCTCCCTGCTGGTTGCCCGCGGCGAGCCGCTCGCTGCCGCCGAGGAACGTGACGCACCGCGTCCAGCCGGCGTTCCAGGGCAGGAACCAGGCGCGTTCGATCTTCTTGGGGTCGAGCTTCGGCATGACGTCCCTCAAGCAAGGAGTTCCTGGACGACCTTCGAATGGTCGGGAGCGACCGGGATCGGGCGGATGCCGATGTAGTTGTGCGCCTTGGGGTCGATCCCCAGCGCATGGAAGATCGTGGCGAAGTAATTGCCCGTATCGACGAGGCCCTCCGTGACTGTGCGGCCGTCGGCGTCGGTTTTCCCGTGGACATAGCCCCGCTTCACGCCGCCGCCGGCGAGCACGGTGGTCCAGGCGCGGGCGAAATGGTCGCGGCCGATGCGATTGTTGATGCCCGGCGTGCGGCCGAACTCTCCCTGCCAGATGACGAGCGTGTCGTCGAGGAGTCCCCGTTGCTCGAGGTCGATGAGCAGGCCGGCCCAGCCCTTATCCATCGGCGGGATGAGCCGCTTGTGCCCGTCGAAATTCAGCTCGTGGGTGTCCCAGCCGCCGCCGGCGTTGTCCACCTCGACGAAGGGGACGCCCGCCTCGACAAAGCGGCGGGCGAGCAGGCACCGCTTGCCGAATTCGGTGTCGCCGTACAAATCCTTGACCTTGGGCCACTCCTTCTGGACGCTGAAGATGTCGCGGACGTCCATCAGCCGCCACGCGCTCTCCTTGGCCTCCTGGTAGGCCTGGTAGCTTTCGGCATGCCGGTCCGCGGTGAACTCGCCCTGCGCGAACTGGAACAAGTCGCGCCGGCGCTGCTCCTCGTCCTCCTTGAGATAACCGGTGGTGAAGGCCGGCGGCTTGTCGGTGCTCATGCGGAACGGCTGATACTTCGGCCCGAGGAACCCGGAGCCGGCCCGCGGGCCGGATTGGCCGCCGGTCGCGAACTGGATGAAGCTCGGCAAGGCGCTGTCCGGCCGGCCGAGGTACTTCGCCACGACCGAGCCGATCTCCGGGTACTCGACGATCCCTTCGTTGCGGCGGCCGCAATGCATGAGGTGCGTGCCGCTGATGTGCCCGGGGTCGCCCGTGGACATGCTGCGGATGACGCACAGCTTGTCGGCGAGCTGCGCGACGTTCGGCATGTACTCGCAGATTTCCAAGCCGGGCAGATTGGTCTGGATGGGGCGGAAGGGGCCGGCGTTGGGGCGGCCGACCTTCATGTCGAACGTGTCGATCTGGCTGGCTCCACCCCCCAGCCAGATCATGATGCACCGCTTGCCGGTCTTCTGGAGCTCGGCGGCGACCGCCTGCGAGTTGACCAGCCCGCCCCAGTTGGCGACCGCCGCGCCGCCGGCGGCGACCAGCGCGCTTTTCATGAACGCTCGGCGGCTGAAGTGCTCTCCGGGCTGACAGAGGCGGTGCATGGCGTTCCCTTGTGGGTCAGTTGTCAGTTGTCGTCTCGAGCAACGGACAACTGACAGCGGACAATCAGTGATTGAACCGGAACTCGCTGGAATTCAGCAGCGCCCACACGGCGTCGTGCCAGGCGCGGTTGCGGGCCGCGGCGTCCTGCGCCTGCGACACGTACTCGACGAACCGCCGCGTCTCGACTTCCGTCGGAGCGCGGTTCAGCACCGACAGGTACAGCCGGTTCACCCGCGCCTCGGGCGGCTGCGCTTCGTCGAGCAGCTTGTCGAGCAAGTTGCCGTCGCGGCGATTGATGATCTGCGAGACGTCGCCGCTGTTGTCGAGGTACAGGTGCTCGAACAGGCTCGCCTGGTAATCGCCGACGCCGTTCTCGATGTCGGCGAAGTAGACGTTCATGTAGCGGTTCAGGTTGCCGATCTCGCGCTCCTGCGCCGGATCCTTCCCCGCCTGGCGGGCCGCGTCGTCGAACCCGGTCGCGGTGCGGATCGCGACCGGCAATTCCTCCGCGGTGAGCGGGCGGACCCGCGCCCGCTCGAACCACCGCGGGAACGCGCGGTCGCTCGAACCCCGCGAGCCGATCTGGTAGCTGGCGCTGTTGACGATCTCGCGGACCAGCCATTTCAGGTCGAAGTCGTGGGCGACGAACGCCGTCGTCATCGCCTCGAGCAGTTCCGGGTGGCTGGGGAGCGACATCTCCCCCATGTTGTCCACGGGGTGCACCAGCCCCCGCCCCATGTATTGCGCCCACACGCGGTTGACGACCGCCTTCGCGAAATACGGGTTCTCCGGGGCGACGACCCACTCCGCGATCTTCTCCTTCCGCGAGAAGAACGGCTTGGGGGGCGCCTTGCCCTCGGGGAAGCGGTCGACCGCGTTGAAATTCTGCGGCAACTCCGGCTCGTCGAGTTCCTCGCCGAACAGGAACTTCGGCGACACCGGCTCCCCCTTCTGCCCCGCCTTGTCGTCGATGGCCGGGCCGGTGAACAAAATCTCGCCGGCGCTCTTCTCGCCGATGAAAATCCTCTCCTCGGTCCCCTGCTTCCCGGCGCGGACGACGGCAAGCCGTTCGTAGAACGCGGCCATCCCGTAGAAATCGAGCTGCGAGACGTCCTCGTAGGGATGGTTGTGACAGCGGGCGCACTGGATCTGCTGGCCGAGGAAGATCCGGGCGACCGATTCGCTGAGGTCCATCTGCCGATTGCGGTAGGCGCCGAAGAAGGTCGGCGCCCCGTCGTCGATGCTGTTCCCTTCGGCGAGCAGGATCGCGCGGACCCACTCGTCATAGGGAACGTTCTTCTCGAACTGGGCCGTGAGCCACTTCTGAAAGCCCGGACGCGCGCGGACGTCGCTCGCCGGGTCGCGCGTGAAGAGCACGAGGTCCCACACGGTCGCCTGCTGCCGCGCGTAACGCGGATCGGCCAGCAGCCGGTCGACCAGCTTCTCGCGTTTCTGCGCGTCGGCGTCGTCGAGGAAGGCGCGCGTCTCGTCGTAGGTCGGGACCGCGCCCGTCAGGTCGAGGTACCCGCGGCGGAGGAACGTCGCGTCATCGGCGGGACCGGCCGATTGCACCTCTTCCCGCTCCCAGGCCTGCTTGAGCTCGGCGTCGAGCACCTCGCGCAGCGGCTGCTCGCCGCGAGCGCCCGCGGCACTACCGAACGCGGCGGCGACCCCGAGCCACGCAGCCAAGGTGCAGCGCAGAGTGCGGAAGCTCGGCATCCGGTCGTCTCCTCATCCGAGATTGAGCAGCGGTGTGCGAAGCGCGGCGAGAATCCGGCCGAAGCGCCGGAGGTCGCCGCAGGGGTGCGAAATCTGGATTGCTCTTGCTTATATCACCCGAAAGCGACTCGCATTTCAACCCAAAAACGTCCGTTGATGCGTTTTCGACGAAAATTCGTCTCCCACCGATATTCTGCGCCGGACCGGCGGAATTTTTCCCCCGCGTCGATTCGGTCAAGCATCGTCGCCGAACACGTCTCGAAAGAGGGTGGGAATGTCGCGGGCGCCGTGCACCACGAAGTCCGGCCGCGGATCGCCCATCTCCGGTTGCCGCGCGTACTGGCGACACTTCGCGTCGATGCGGTCGATGAACCGGTCGGCGCGCTCATGGCTGTCGCGGGCGATATGTCCCCAGATCTCAAGCCGCGATTCTTCTGCCTGCGGTGTGAGTGATACGCGCGGCATGCCGGCCTTACTTTTGCTCGTGATCGATGAAACGCCGACGCGCCTCGGCCTTCGTCGCCTCGGTATCGAGCGGCGCCACCTCGCCGCGCTCGGCCTGGGCGAGCGACCGCGCGACATCCGCGCGCAGCGCATCGTGCCGCGTCTTCAATTCGCGATACACGCGCAATGCGGCGACGATAAGATGCTCTTCATCGACATGTGCGCCGCGCTCGAGCTCCCGCTCGACGAATTCCTGGATCTCCGGCGGATAGGTCGTGTTCATGGCTCGATTCCACCATCCCGTTCTGTAGTCCCTGGTCGAAAACTTGGTGGTCTTCGTGGTTTCTCAACGTCGAGCTTCTTCTCCCTCTTCTTTCTTTGCGCTCCTTTGCGTCTCCGCGTCTTTGCGTCGAAATTCTTTCGTCATCGGTTCGCGTTCCCGCGCTCGTCACGCGATCAACTCGTGCACCACCGTGCCCGCCAAGTTCGTGAGCCGCACGTCGAGCCCCTTGAAGTTCACCGACAGCTTCTCGTGGTTGAAGCCGAACAGGTGCAGCAAGGTCGCTTGGAAATCGTTGACGTGCACCGGGTTCTCGGCCACGCCCCAGCCGAACTCGTCGCTCGCGCCGTAGACCTGGCCCCCCTTCACGCCGCCGCCGGCCATCCACATGCTGAAGGCGAACGGATGATGGTCGCGGCCGTCCTCTCCCTGCCCCAGCGGCGTGCGGCCGAACTCGCTCCCCCACACCACGAGCGTCTCGTCGAGCAGCCCGCGCTGCTTGAGATCCTTGAGCAGGGCCGCCACCGGCTGGTCGGCCATCCGCGCGTTCCAGGCGAGGTCGTGCTTCAGGTCGCCGTGCTGGTCCCATGAAGCATGCACGATGTTCACGAACCGCACCCCGCGCTCGACGAGCCGCCGCGCCAGCAGGCAGTTCGACGAGAACGTGGAATAGGTCTCGGCCGCCTGCAGGTCGGCCGTGGGAAGCGGCGTCGAGCGGTCCACGCCGTAGGCGTCGAGCGTCGCCCGCGACTCGCCGGAGAGGTCGATCAATTCCGGCGCGGCGGACTGCATGCGGAATGCCAATTCATACTGGACGATGCGGCTGGCGATCTTCGGGTCGTGCATTTCGCCGAACCGCTCCCGGTTGAGCCGGGCGATCGTCTCCACCGTCCGCCGCTGATGGTCCGCGTCGACTCCCTTGGGGTTCGCGAGGTGCAGCACCGGCTCGCCCCGGTTGCGGAACGGGACTCCCTGATAGGTCGTCGGCAGAAAGCCGCTCGACCAGTTCGACGTGCTCCCGCTCGCGCCGCGGCCGGCGAGCAGCACGACATAGCCGGGCAGGTTTCGCGATTCGCTCCCCAGGCCGTACAGCAGCCACGAGCCGATCGTCGGCCGGCCGAACTCCGCCTTGCCGGTCGAGAGCAGAAGCTGCCCCGGATGATGGTTGAACTGCTCGCCGTGCATCGTGCGGATCAGGGCGATGTCGTCCGCGCATTGGGCGATGTGCGGGACGAGGCTCGAATACTCGGTCCCCGCCTCGCCGTATTTCCCGAACGTGACGTCGGTCCCCTTGAGGACCGCCTGCTCCTTGTCGATGAACGCGAACTCGGCGTCCTTGGTGAACGAGTCGGGGAGTTTCTCTCCGTGCCGCTTCGTGAGGAGCGGCTTCGGGTCGAACATCTCCATCTGGCTCGGCCCGCCGGCCATGAACAGGAAGATGCACGCCTTGGCCCTGGGAGCGAAATGCGGCCCGACAGGCCGGCTCGCGATGCCGGACGAAGCCGCGAGCAACCCGTCGTTCGCCAGCAGCGAAGTCAGCGCCGCCGCCCCCAGGCCGCTGGCGGCGGTGGTGAGGAAGTCGCGCCGCGTGCAATTCGAGTATTCGTCGGATGGATGCATGACCGGAAGGCTAATTGATGAGGACTCGAAAACAGTTTCGGCAATCGCCGGCCATCGGACAAGTCAGCGGCAGCCGGACTCTTCGGATCGGATTCGACTTTCGGCGAGCACTGCTCGAATCACTTCGCAGCATGCGGGCCCCCCAGGCCGCCGAACTGGCGGACCGCCTCGTAAACGACCGTGTTGACCGTGCTCGCGAGATTGAGGCTGCGGACTTCCGGTCGCATGGGGAGCGTCAGGTTGTGTTGCGGCTCCTCGTCGAGAATCCGCGCGGGGAGACCGCGGGTCTCGCTCCCGAACACCAGCGCGTCGCCGGGGGCGAACGCCGCATCCCAGACCGGGCGGCTGGCGTGCTTCGTGAGCTTCCAGAAGGTGCGGCCGGCGAGCCGTTCCCGCAGCCCGTCCCAGCCGTCCACCGCCTCCCAGTCGAGTTGCCGCCAGTAGTCCATGCCGGCGCGTCGGAGGTAGCGGTCGTCGAGGAGGAACCCGAGCGGGCGCACCAGCCACAGCTTCGCCCCGACCGCGACGCAGGACCGCCCGACGTTGCCGGCGTTCTGCGGGATGTCGGGCCGGTGGAGGACGACGTGCAGGAGCGGCGCGGGGATCGGCACGACGGGCGAAGCTCCCATGACCAGGTCCCATGACCAACGTCGCTCATCCCAAGAACCCGGAACTGAAAGCGAACACGCCGGGCGCTCTCGCGCCCGACATGCGCGTCAACCCCGTGGTGAGCGGCAGTACGCTCCCGTGGAACAGCTCCCCGAATAGGACTCGAACCTATAACCTAGCGGTTAACAGCCGCTCGCTCTACCGATTGAGCTATCGGGGAAAAACGGGGGAGACGGCCGCGGCGGCGGTTCGTCTCCCGAACAGACAGAAATAGAGCATCCGCCGCGGCGATGCAAGCGAACCGGGGCGAATTCGATGGGGCGGCGGGGCGAAGCCGAGCGACGCGCGGCACAGGGCCTACGAACATTCCGGCTCGGGCTGGCCGCGGCGCTTTTCCAGGACCACGCGGTTGCCGATCTCGTTGTATTCGATGAGCGTCATGAACGCCCGCATGAGCATGATTCCCCGGCCGCAGGGGCGCTCGAGGTTGTTCTCGGCGGTGGGGTCGGGGACGGCTTCGGGGCGGAAGCCGAGGCCCTGGTCTTCGATCTCGATGCGGACGCACTCGGCGTTGATGCGGCAGTCGATGCGGACGGACTTGTCGGGGTCGAGGCGGTTGCCGTGCTTGATCGCGTTGACGAGCGCTTCTTCGAGCGCGAGGCGCACGCCGAACACGTCGCGGGGCGGGTAGTCGAGTTCCTCCAGGCGGCGGACGATCCGCTCCTGGACCGACTGCCCGGCCTTGGTGTCGTTGGGAATGGTGAGCTTGAATTGCTCGGTCAAGACATGCACCCGGTCGATCGACCAGCCTCAGAATCCTTCCAGCGCCTTTTCCTGATTGTCGTAGATCTGGAACAGCTTGTTCAGCTTGGTGATGGCGAAGACTTCATAGATTTCCGGCCGGATCGAGCACAGCCGCAGCTTGGCCCCGGCCGCCTTGGCCTTCTTGTCGAGGGTGATCAGCTTGCCCAGCGCGGCGCTGGAGAGGTATTCGACCTCGGTGAAATCGAGAATGATTTTTCCACGCCCGTCCTCATCGATCAGCCCGAAGAGCTGGTTCCCGATGATCTGGATGTTGGACTCGTCCAGGATCTTGCGGTCGACGAACCGGGCGATGGTGACGTCGCCGACTTCTTCGATGTCCACTCGCCGTTGCCCGCTTGCCATCGCACTGTTCCAATGCTCTTCGGCGCCAGGGAAACTCGCGGAAGCCGCGCCGGCGGAGATACGCACCGCCGCCAGGCGCACACGCCGAGCGTGCGGCGGCCGGCGAGGGAAGTGATTCAGGCCCTCTCCCGAGCGGAGAGGCCGTCCCGCCGGACTCACGGGACGCGCAGCGCGTGCAACCAAGAATCATCCTTCGGATCTCGAACGGTGTCAAGACGTTTCGCGCCGCGGGCCGCCGGTTTTCCGGCTTGGGGGCCGCCGCCGCAGATCCAGCTTGCGCAACGCGAACCGTCCGCGGAGCGTGCAATTCGTCAAGAAAATCGGCGCGAAGCGCCTCTCCCGCTTGACGCGCGCGCGGCGCGGAACGGTTCCGGGCGCGGCTCGACGGACCGCCGGGGGCTGGACTTCGATCGAGTCCGGCGGCGGCGGCGCCCTCCGCGGCGCGTCGTTTGCGGAATCAGCGAGATCGGCGCCGCCTGCCGCACCACGTTTCCGCCCGCGCTTCATTCGCCGCGAGTTCGATGTGCGAACGTGCCTGCTTCTCGCAGTCTTCGTGGCCCACCTCGTGGTGGACTCTTCGAGAGTCGTGCTGGCCGAGGACTGCGCCCCGCCGGAGCACGCCTGGCACCCCGCGATGTGGCTCGCTCCGCCGCTTCCCAGTCGGGGCGTGGTGATCGGCGTCGCGGACGATCCGCTGTCGGCGTATGCGGATCGGATCGGCCCCGCCTTCCCCGCCGGCGTTCCGGTGTCGGAGGCGGGGTTCGCGCTCGGCCTGATGCGCGCGGCGCGGGCGCAGCAAGTGCTCGGCGGCGGGCCGCTCCTTCCCTCCGTTCCCGATGAAACGCCGCTCCCGTGGGCGCCGCCGCCCGAATCGTCACTGCCGCTCCCTGAACCGCGGCTCCCGTCTCCCACCCTGCGCGCGATCTCCGCCGTCGCCGCGCCGATCTCCACGCGCGGCAATGTCGATTGGGACGGGCTGGCGGTCACGCTTCGCGGGATGGACGAGTTCGGCCGCCCGGCCCCCCTCCGCGGCACGTTTCGCTTGACGTTGTGGGGCCAGTCGCAACAAGTGGTGCGGCCATTCGGCGAACACGCCGTCGGCGTGCCGGACCGCGTCGTCCGCCTGGCGACATGGACGCGGGCGCTCGATGGGAACGTTCCCGAGGCGACGTTCACCGTGCCGCTGCCGGACCCGCTCCCCGATCACGACGCGACGCGAGCGCCGTATGGGCAGTTGCACGTCGATCTGTCGGCGCCGGGACGGGGCATGTTCACGGCGACCGATCCGCTGGTGCCGCTGGCCCAAATCGATCCGGTGCGCGACCGCCATTTCGTCGAGACCGGCTCGCGGTTCCGGCCGGACGAACGGACCGCCGGCCGCCCGAACCGCACGGGGCCCCGCTTCTTCTCACCCAACGCGATTCGGCCAGACGGCCGCGTCCTCTCCGTCCAGCCGTAGCGTGAGGCATTTCGCGCTTCCGCCCGCCTTGATGAACTCGCCGAGCTCGGCGCCGTGCGGCGCATAGCCGAGGCGGGCGAGGTCGGCTTCGAGCCGCGGGCAGCCCGCGTTGAGCGCGACGTGCTTGCCGACGACCACCGCGTTGCAGGCGAACCGCCGCGCCTCGTCCGGCTCGACGGCGATCAGCGTGGGGACGTGCTGCTCGATTGCGGTCCGGCCGTAGTCGTCGAACGCCGGCGGATACCAGACCGCTTCCGTCGGCGACAGCGGGCAGAAGCACGTGTCGAGGTGATAGTAGTAGTCGTCCACGAGCTGCACGGGGATCGCGCGGCAGTCCATCTGCTCGGCGAGCCATTGCATGGCGCCCGCGTCGCTCCGAATGATGTAGCCCGCGAAGAGCGTGTCGCCGCAGAACAGCGCGTCCCCGGCCCCTTCGAACTTCCATCGGTCGGGGATCTCGATCGTCTCGAACCCCTGCTCGCGGAACCATTCGGCATCGAGGGGCGTTTCTCCCTGCCGCGCCGCATGGCGGAAGTTCGCCAGGAACACGCTGTCGCGCCAGACGAGGCCGGCGTTGGCGGTGAACACGAGGTCGGGCAGCCCCTGCACGGGGTTCATCAGCCGGATGTCGGCCCCCAGCGATTCGAGCAGGTCGAACAGCGCCCGCCACTGGGCGCGCGAGGTCGCCGGCTCGCTCTGCCGGCTGCGGCTCATCCACGGGTTGATCTCGTATTCGATCCCGTAAAAGTCGGGCGGGCACATGAGGATCGTGGGCCGGTCGAAGCGGGGTTGCATGATGCGGCCTTCCGGGGATTGACGCGACAATCCGTGGTCGATCGGGTCGAGACCGAGCGCTTCCATCTTAGCCCGACGCGCCAGCGAGGGAACCACCGGACCGGCCGACGAAATGCGGCGATGGCTCGCCGTGAGGCGATTGTCCCTGGCTTGCGCTGCGGGCTATGATGATCCCAGCCCGATCCCCGCCAGTGCGATCAAAGGCGATTCCGCGAATGACCGGCGATTCCAAATACGCGCTCACCTGGGACCTCGATTCGCTCCTCCCGCGTCCCGAATCGGAGGAGTTCCGCGGGCTGTTCGACCAGTTCCGCGGCGACCTGTCGAACCTCGCGGACCGTTCCGATGCCCTGCCCGCCCCCGATCCCGCCAGCGCAAGGGCGTGGTCCGAGTTCCTGGGGGACTATCAGTCGCTCGCCGCGCGGGCGACCGAATTGAACGCCTTCATCGGCTGCCATGCCGCCGCGGACGCGGGCAATCGGCTGTACCGCAAATTCGAGGCGGAGCTGTCGGCGCTCGATCCGCTGCGCGAGCGGGTCGCGACGAACGTCGAATTCGCCCTCCGCGAGACGACGGATGAGGCGTTCGCCGCCTTCGTCGCCGCGGATCGGCGCCTCGCAGAGCTCGCGTTCTACCTCGCCGACAGCCGCCAGAACGCGATGCTCCGGCTGCCGCGCGAGCAGGAATCGCTCGCGGCCGAGCTCGCGGTGGACGGCCTTCACGCCTGGGGGCGGTCGTACGATCGCGTCTCGGGGGATGTGCGCGTGCGGGTGATGGAGAAGGGAGAAATCGTCGAAAAATCGGTCGGGCAGGTGACGTGGGACTCCCCCGAGCGGACGGTGCGGCAGAACAATTTCTACGCCGCCGACAAGGCGTGGAGCACGGTCGCCGATCATTGTGCCGAGGCGATCAACCACATCGCCGGCGTGCGGCTGACGCGCTACCGCCGGCTCGGGCTGCGCGATCATCTCGAGGCGCCGCTCCGCCACAACCGCATGCGGCGGGAAACGCTTGAAACGATGTGGTCCGTCGTCGCCGAACGGCGACCGCGGATCGTCGATTATCTGAACCGCAAGGCGAAACTGCTCGGCTTGGAAAAGCTCGCCTGGTACGACGTGACGGCGCCGCTGCCGATCGCCGGTACGGTGGGCTGTGCCCACCAATCCTCATCGAGCGACGACACGAATTCCGAAGGCAGGTCCGCTGAAACCGGCGATGGTGGGCACAGCCCACCCTACCTCTCGTGGGACGCCGCCTGCGACACCGTCGTCGACACGTTGGGAGAGTTCGGGCAGGAGCTGGGGGAGTTCGCCGCCGCCGCGATCCGGGAGCGCTGGGTCGAAGCGGAGGACCGGCCGGGCAAGCGGCAGGGGGGCTTCTGCACCGGCTTTCCTGTGAAGCGCCAATCGCGGATCTTCATGACCTTCACCGGCTCGCCGAACAGCATGTCGACCTTGGCGCACGAACTGGGGCACGCCTGGCATGCGCACGTGCTGCGCGATCGGCCGCTGTTCCTCCAAGACTACCCGATGAACCTGGCGGAGACCGCCTCGACTTTCGCGGAGGCGGTCGTCAACGAGCGGCGGCTCGCGGACGCGGATTCGACCGCCGCGAAGCTCGCGATCCTCGACGAGATGCTCGGCGACGCGGTCGTGTTCCTGATGAACATCCACGCGCGGTTCGCGTTCGAGGACGCCTTCCACCGCGAGCGGTCCGCCGGCGAGCTTTCGGCCGAGCGCCTCTCGGAACTGATGCTCGCCGCGCAGCGGGAAACGTACTGCGACGCGCTCGCCGCTGACGGCTGGAACCCGCGGTTCTGGGCGTCGAAGCTGCACTTCTACATCAGTACGCTGCCGTTCTACAATTTCCCGTACACGTTCGGGTATCTGCTGTCGCAGGGGCTGTCCACCCTGGCGGCGGAACAGAGGAGCGCATTCCCCGAGCGGTATCGCAACCTGTTGATTGCGACCGGCTGCATGGAGACGGAGGACGCGATCCGCAGCACGCTGGGCGTGGACGCGAGCACGCCCGACTTCTGGCACAAGAGCCTCGACCTCATCGGCGAGCGCGTGGGGCGGTTTCTGGAACTGTCGGCGCCGTAGCCGTAGGGTGGGCTGTGCCCACCAGGCTGAGCATCGATGCAACGTCGCGGATCGGTGGGCACAGCCCAATGGCACTAAGTTTGTTTCGACGGTGGCTTCAACTTGTTC
>JBBDNU010000146.1:0-17705 GCA_040877365.1 Planctomycetales bacterium | reverse complement strand
CCGCGACCGCTGGATGCCCGCCTTCGCGGGCATGACGGCTACGGAATGGCTGGGGAAACTGCGACTGCAGCTAATCCCACGCCAGGGGGGCCTTCCAGGCGGTTTTCAACTCTGGCCAGGGGAGGTCGATCAGCGGGGCTTCTCCGAGCTTCACGACGACGCGGTCGTGGTCGGCGACTGCGCCGAGTTCGCGAAACGGCAAGCCTGTCAGCAGGCGTTCCAGCGCGGGGGCGTGTTCGGGTTCGACTTCCAGGAGGAAGCGGGTGTTGCTCTCCGAGTAGAGGAGCGTGAGGGGGTCGGCGATGCCCGTTTGCTCGGCGAGGGGGGCGAGGTCGATTTCCGCGCCGAACTGGCCGGCGAAGGACATTTCCGCCAGGGCGACGGCGAGGCCGCCTTCGCTGAGGTCGTGGCAACTGCGGACCAGGCCGGCGGTGATCGCCTGGTGGAGGGCGGCGAAGATTTTGGGGGCGCGGGCGAGATCGACGCGGGGGACCTGGTTGGTGGCCGGACACGCTGAAGCGTGTACTCCAGCGGTGGGCACAGCCCACCCTACATCGGCGACGAGGTGCAGGTGGCTGCCGCCGAGTTCTTCCCTGGTTTCGCCGAGGAGGTAGAGGCGGTTGCCGGGTTGCTTGAGGTCCATGCTGACGGTTTTCGAGACGTCGTCGATCTGGCCCAGGGCGGTGATGAGCAGCGAGGGGGGGATGGTGACGGAGTGCGGAGTGTCCGAATGCGGAGTTCGGAGTGCGGAGTGCGGAGTGTCCGAATGCGGAGTTCGGAGTGCGGAGTGCGGAGTTTCGGAGTTCGGAGTTGGGAGTTCGGAGTGCGGAGTTTCGGTATTCCGCATTCCGCACTCCGCATTCCGCACTTCATAAGAAAACTCGTTGTTCAGGCTGTCTTTGCCGCTGATGAACGGGGTGTTGTAGGCGATCGCGACGTCTTTGCAGGCGAGGGCGGCGCGGACCAGGGAGCCGAGGACCTCGGGCCGCTCGGTGTTCCCCCAGCAGAAGTTGTCGAGGATCGCGATGCGGCTCGGGTTCGCCCCGGCGGCGACGCAGTTGCGGACCGCCTCGTCGATGGCGGAGGCGGCCATCCAGTACGGGTCGAGGTCGCCGTAGCGGGGGTTCATCCCGCAGGCAACGACGAGGCCGCGGTCCGAATCGAGCAGCGGGCGGACGACGGCGGCGTCGGAGGGGCCGTCATCCGCGGCGCCGACGAGCGGCTTCAACACGCTGCCGGCCTGCACCTCGTGGTCGTATTGGCGAATGATCCACTCGCGGCTGCAGACATTCCAGGAGGAGAGGATTTTCAGGAGGATGGCGGCCGCGTCGAGTGCGGAGTGCGGAGTGCGGAGTGCGGAGTGTTGCATGCCGCCTGCATTCTGCCGACTTCCGACTGCCGGTTGATCTCTGATCTCTGACCTCTGACCTCTGACCTCTGGCGTCGCGCTCCCCTTCGGGTCGCGGGTAACCGGGATCCAGCACGCCTCGCGGACGACCGGGGGGCGGCCGTTGTGGAGGAATTGCATCGCGAGGTCGGCGACTTGCGTGCCTTCGTAAAACAGGGCGAGGCGCTGGTCGTCGGTGAATTCGCCGAGGGCGGTCGCTTCGACCCCTTCCGCGGCGCAGAGGGCGTGGAAGTCGTCCCAGTTTTCGGGGGGGACGGCGAGGACCATTCGTTCCTGGGCTTCGGAGATCCAGATTTCGGTGTAGGAGAGGCCGGCGTATTTCAGCGGGGCGCGATCGAGGTGGACGATCGCCCCGGTCTCTTCGCCCATCTCGCCGATCGCGCTCGAAAAGCCCCCTGCCCCGCAGTCGGTGATGGCGGTGTAGAGGTTCTTGTCGCGGGCCTGGAGGATGACGTCGGCGAGCATCTTCTCGGTGATGGCGTTGCCGATCTGCACCGCGCCGCCGGAGAGGGTCTCGCTTTCGTGCGTCAATTCGGCGGATGAGAAGGTCGCGCCGTGGATGCCGTCGCGTCCGGTGCGGCCGCCGACCGCGACGATCAGGTCGCCGGGGCGGGCGGCCTTGTCGCACTTGTCGGCGGGGATGAGGGCGACGTTGCCGCAATAGACGAGCGGGTTGCCGAGGTATCGTTCGTCGAAATAGACCGCCCCGTTGACGGTGGGGATGCCCATGCGGTTGCCGTAGTCGCGGACGCCGGCGACCACGCCCTTGGCGACGATGCGGGGGTGCAGCACGCCGGGGGGGAGCTGGTCGGCGGGGAAGTCGGGGGGGGCGAAGCAGAAGACGTCGGTGTTGCACAGCGGCTTCGCGCCGAGACCGGTGCCGAGCGGGTCGCGGATCACGCCGCCGAGACCGGTGTTCGCGCCGCCGTAGGGCTCGAGGGCGGAGGGGTGGTTGTGCGTTTCGACCTTGACGCAGACGTTCCAGTCGTCGGTGAACTTCACGATGCCGGCGTTGTCGCGGAAGACGCTGACGCACCAGTCGTCTTCGCCGAGCCGCTCGCGGATGGTCCGCGTGGCGGCGAAGATGGTCTCCTTGAGCATGTTCTCGAAGT
Source organism: Planctomycetales bacterium (assembly GCA_040877365.1). Classification (GTDB taxonomy): domain Bacteria; phylum Planctomycetota; class Planctomycetia; order Planctomycetales; family Planctomycetaceae; genus JBBDNT01. The sequence continues at coordinate 15,185 of JBBDNU010000146.1, read as the reverse complement.
GGATTTCGCGCTCGTCGTCGCGGTAGTGGATGCGGCCGGCGAGCGTCTTGTGCGAGCAGTGCTCGCTCCAGGTCTGGGCGATGGTTTCCAGCTCGACGTCGGTCGGGTCGCGGCCGAGGTCGGCGAAGTGCTGCTGGATCGTCTGCATCTCGACGAGGCTGAGATAGAGCTGGCCGGTCTTGCTCAGTTCCTGAAGCTCGGCGTCGTTCATGCCGCGCAAGGGGACGGAGACGAGTTCGAAGCGGTATTCGCTGCCGAGGGCGATCGAGTCGAGCGCGAGCGGCCCGCGGAGGACGTGCTCGATCGCCTCGTTGGCGAGGACGCGCGAGGCGAGGGTGTTCACGTCGCGAACGGAGGCGTCGGCGTTGATCCAGTACTTGCGGCAGGTCGAGACGGCCCGCACGGGGTGGCCGAGGTCTGCGAGGGCGCGGAGGGCGCTGGCGGCGACGTTGTCGGTGACGCCGGGCTTGAACAGGACGTTGAGGAGCCGTAGGCCGCTCGGCTCGCCATCGTGCGCGGGGAGTCGGCGGACGGTGTGCTCTTCGACGACGGGATCGACGAGCATCAGCCGGGCGATGCGTTCGAGCTCGTCCGGCGCTTCCGGCCCCTCGATGAGGAACGAATGCGCCGAGCGGACGGTGCGGACGGAATCCGCGGCGAACTCGCGGGCCTCGGCGAGGACGCGGTTCGCTTCGCGGTCGATCTCGCGATCGGTCGGGCGGACTTCGACTTCCCAGAGCATGGTGGCGTCAGTGGTCGGTGGACAGTGGTCGGTGGACAGTGGGTTGAGAGTTGAGAGCGACGAGGAATACCGAGTACTGGGTACTGAGTACTCGGTAGTGGGCGCCGCATCCGATCGCGAACGCAGCGCCGCGATCCTCTATCCCTCCTCTATGCTTGGTTCTTCCGCAGCGCGTCGCGGGTCGTTTTCGATTGTGCCAGAAGGCGTTTCAACTTGGCGGCGTCTCTCTCGGCGATCGCGGTGCGGTATTCGTCGAGGCGGTCGCGGAACGTGTCGAGGGCGGCGAGGGTCGCCGGGGCGTTGGCGAGGAGGATCGCCGTCCACAGGTCCAGGGCGCCGGCGGCGATGCGGGTCGTGTCGCGGAAACCGGTCGCCGCGAGCGGGGCGTCGCTTGGAGTCAGTGACGCGACCAGCGCGGCGGCGACGACGTGCGGCAAGTGGCTCGTGCGGGCGACGGCGCGGTCGTGGTCTTCGGCGGTCATGCGCACCGTGCGGGCGCCGAGGGATTGCCAGAAGCGCTCGGTCCGCTGGAGTTCCCGCTGGAGTACAGCCTTCAGGCTGTCAGGACAGGCTGAAGCCTGTACTCCAACGTCGCAGGCTGAAGCCTGTACTCCAGCGTCACAGCCTGAAGGCTGGACTCCAACGATGACGCACAGGGCATCGACGAACAGATCGGCCGCGGCGTGCTCGAAGCCCTGCTTCTCGGAGCCGGCGAGCGGGTGCGCGCCGATGAACGCCACGCCCTCCGGCAGCGCGCCGGCGAGCTCGCGGCAGAGCGGCCCTTTCACGCTGCCGGCGTCGGTGATCAGCGTGCCGGGCGCGGCGAGTTCGGCGGCGGCGCGGACGTCGGCGGCGATGCGATCGACCGGCGTGCAGACGACGATGAGCGAGGCCCGCGGCGGACCGGTAGTGACCTTATCGAGCAGCCCGGCGCGGCGGGCCGCTTCGAGCCGCGCCGGATCGCGGCCGCTGCCGATGATCGGGCCGGTGAACCCGCGGGCCTTGAGCGCCGCGGCGATGGAGCCGCCGATCAATCCGACGCCGACGATGCCGACGGCGTCTTCGCGAAGATCGAGAGGAGAAAGGGGGGCGGTCATGGCAGGGGCATTTTAGGTGGAGCGGCGGGGGTTTTCCAGAAGCCGAGCGGAGAGGGCCGTGCGGAGAATCGGCGAGGGGCGTGTCGTTCGCCGGCGGGAGGTTTCCCGCCGGCTATTGGATTGGAGATCCCGCGGGGGATCCCGTAAGATTCACGTCCGCGACCGGAACCGACGAACCTGAACCAAGGAACGGAGACGGCAATGGCGAAGCACGCAGTCGAAGATGTCCGCAACGTGGCGTTGGTCGGACATGGGGCCTGCGGGAAGACGACGCTCGCGGACCTGATGCTGTTCAAGGCCGGCGTGGCGACGCGGGCCGGCTCGGTCGACGACGGCACGAGCCTGCTGGACACCGACGAGGACGAGAAGCACCACGGGCACTCGCTCACCTCGGCCGTGTGCCATTTCGAGCACCAGGGGAAGCGGATCAACCTGATCGACGCGCCGGGGTATCCCGACTTCATCGGGCAGGCGATCGGGGCGCTGCGGGCGGTGGAGACGGCGGTCGTCGTGGTGAACGCCGGGGCGGGGATCGAGGTCAACACCCGCCGCTGCTTCGGCCTGGCGGGGGAGGCGGGGGTCGCGCGGGTGGTGCTCATCAACAAGTGCGACCAGGAAAACGTGGACTTCGGGCGGTTGCTGGAGCGCGTGCAAGAGTCGTTCGGCAAGGCGTGCGTGCCGCTCAACGTGCCGGTGGGACTGGGGCACGATTTCCAGGGAGTGGTCAGCACGCTCGACGTTCCGGCGGCAGTCCCGGCGGGGGCGGTGGTCGATCCGCGGACGTTCAATCAGCCGCTGATGGACGCGGTCGTCGAAGCGGACGAAGAGCTGATGGTGCGGTATCTCGACGGGGAAAAGCTATCGGACGAGGAAGTCGCGGGGGCGATGCACAAGGCGATCGGCTCGGGGACGCTGATCCCGGTGTTTTACGCCAGCGCGAAGAGCGGCGCGGGGGTCGCGGAGTTCATGGACGGCCTGGCGAAGTACGCCGTGTCGCCGGCGGAGTTGAAGCACGCGGCGACGCGCGACGGGGACCAGGCGACGCTCTCGGCCGATCCCGCCGGGCCGCTCGTGGCGCAGGTGTTCAAGACGCGGATCGACCCGTTCGTGGCGAAGCTGAGCTATCTGCGGGTCTACTCGGGGACGTTGACGAAGGACGCCTCGGTCCACGCGACGGGAGTGAACAAGGCGCTCAAGATCAGCCAGGTCTTCGAGGTGCAGGGGGGGACGCAGCAGGCGGTGGATGCGGCCGGGCCGGGGGACATCGTCGCGGTGGTCAAAATGGAGGACCTGAAGACGGGGGCGACGATCACCAGGGGGGACGACGCGATCGCGATGCCGCCGCTCAAGTTCCCCAAGCCGATGATCGCGCTGGCGGTCGAGCCGAAGAGCCAGGCGGACCAGCAGAAGATCTCCGGGGCGCTGCACAAGATCGAGGACGAGGACCCCACGTTCGAGGTGACGCGCGATTCGCAGACCAAGGAGTTGGTGATCCACGGGATGAGCGAATTGCACCTGCAGATGGTGCAGGAGCGGCTCAAGCAGCGGGACAAGGTCGAGGTCGTCACGCACAAGCCGAAAATCCCCTACCGCGAGACGGTGGCCGGCAACGCGGAGGACTTCTACCGGCACAAGAAGCAGACGGGAGGCTCGGGGCAGTTCGCCGAGGTGCACTTCCGGATTTATCCGCTCCCGCACGACGTCGATCCGGAGGAGTATTTCACGCGGGACCGGTTCGTCGGACTGCGGAGCTTCCACTACGACCCGGAGCTGAACTCGGCATTCCTCGACTGCGTGAGCGGCGGGTCGGTCCCCAACAACTTCATCCCCGCCGTCGAGAAGGGGGTGAAGGAGCGGATGGAGCAGGGAGTGATCGCCGGCTTCCAGGTGCAGGACGTGGCGTGCGCCCTGTTCTTCGGGAAGGACCACCCCGTCGACAGCAACGAGACGGCGTTCAAGACGGCCGCGAACCGCTGCTTCAAGAAGGTGTTCGAACAGGCGAGGCCGGTGCTGCTGGAGCCGATCGTCTCGGCGGAGATCACCGTCCCGGGCGACAAGCTGGGGGACATCACCAGCGACTTGAACACCCGCCGCGGGCGGATGGAGGGGATGGACACGGCGCCGGGCGGGTTCCAGATCATCCGGGCGAAGGTGCCGTTGGCCGAGGTGACGACGTACTCCCGCGCGTTGTCGAGCATGACGGGAGGGCAAGGCTCGTTCACGATCGAGTTCAGCCACTACGAGATGGTGCCGGCGAACGAGCAGCAGAAGATCGTGGCGGCGTCGAAGAAGGAGGAGGTGGAGGAAGATTGACGATCGGCAATCGCCCGTCGAATCCATGAGCGCCCGGTTAGCCGCGACCCGAAGTCGAGTGGCGCAGCCGCGAGCGGAGGGGAGCGCGCCGGCACGGGGCGGCCCTCCGACGTTGCCTTTGCGGCCTGTCTCGTGTGCAGCGACCAGTATCTGCAAATGAAAATCAGATGCCCTCCTGATCCCGGGAGAACAGCCGAAATGTCGACCGCATCGCTGGCAACTCTCGACTCTCCGGACGTCGTCGTGATTCCCGCCGGGATCATCGACCTGCGCTCGTTCCGCGCCTGGGCGCACTCCGACGAGTTTCCGCAGCGAGGATCCATCTCTTATGTGCGAGGGGAGATCATCGTCGACATGAGCCCGGAAGAAATGGACCTCGGACGTGCTCGCTCGCAGCTTCCTGCCGACGCGCCACCGCACCCCGACCGGCCGCTGGCGCTATCGGTTGCTCTGCCGCTGAATCCCGAATTGGTGCGACATGATCAACGAGCCGAAACGAACCAGAGGTGCTGAATGCCGTTGACGATCGAGGTCGAGCAGGAGGTCGACGGTCGCTGGCTGGCCGAGGTCACCGATCTCTCCGGGGTATTGTCCTACGGCAGCACTCGGCAGGAAGCGATCGAGCGCGCGCAGGCACTGGCTCTGCGGGTCGTCGCGGACCGACTGGAGCACGGGGAACCGGTGCCGGAACTCCGCGACGTGTTCGCCGTGACGCCATGAGCCGCTGGCCCGCCACGAAGGCCAAGCGAGTTCTGGCGGCACTCCTGCGCAAGGGGTGGACGATCAAGCGTCAATCGGGAACGTCGCACCGCGTGCTGGAACGGGCCGGATGGGACGATTTCGTGTTCGCCTTCCATGACGGCGACGAAGTCGGTCCGCGGATGCTCGCCCGGATTGCCAAGCGAACCGGCCTCGAACCTCGCGACCTTTGAATTCCGCTCCTCTCACCGTCGGTATCATGCGGCGGGTGGACAGCCTTGGGCTATCTTCGGATCATTCTTCGACGGAGCATCGTCGACATGAGCCGAGTAGGGTGCGTCAAGGCTTGGCGCAGACGCACCTCCGACCGGATGGATGTTTCGCGGACGTTGGAGAATTCGACAGACTCGATCGTCCGGTGCGTCGGCGCAAAGCCTTGACACACCCTACTCGCTCGCAGCCACCCCGTCATTCCCGCGCAGTGCCTGCCCCCAGCGAAGGCGGGGGCGGGAACCCAGCGCCGTCGCCGTCCGCGCGGCGGCTGGAGGCCCGCCTTCGCGGGCATGACGCGCCCGAGCGCCCCGTCATTCCGGGGGGCCTGCACCGGCTTACGCCCCCCGCTCGCCCGCCTCCCGCTCGCCGGTCTTGCCGCGGCGGTTCGCGAGCGGTTTGCGCCAGTTGCGGAGTTGGTCGCGGATTTCGCGGAGCGTGAGCGGCTGCTCCGGGATTTCGATTTCACTCCGCGGGGGGAGCGGCTCGTGGGGGCTGGCGTCGATGCGGTCCACGGCGCGTTTCAGTTGCCGCAGCCACTCCGGGGCGTCGATCCCCGAGCCGCTCGTGTCCGCCAGGTAGCGGTCGATCTCGCCGCGGAGCGCCTCGAACGGCCCGGAGGTCGCGCGGTCGGGGCCGGCCTCGGCGGCGGCCTCGGGGACCAGGGCCAGCATGCGGTTGACGGCGAGCGGCTTGACGAACCTCTCCTGGAGATGATCGGAGATGGATGGCAGCCGCATCGCGTGCCGCCGCTCGAGCTGGTGCAGGTCGCGGAGGAACCGCTCGGCCATGTCGCGGGTCTCGATTTCGAGCACGTGCTCCCAGATGCGGGCGGCCTGGTGACGGCCGAGCTTGGCGAACTGCTCGTGGGCGAGGCCGACCGGGACGAGGTTCCACGCCTCGCGGTCGTACTCGGCTTCGAGGCGGAGGAACTCGAGCAGGGAGTGGAACATCTCGCCGTAGTCGGACTGAGTGGTGGTCGTGTTGTATTCGAGGAAGCGGTCGAACTTGTCGACGACGACCTCGTAGACCATTTCGAGGTACTGCTCGGCCTCTTCGCGGTCGATCCCGCCGCGCTCGATGTCTTCGAGGAGCTGGACGGGGTGCAGCGGGTCGGCGTTGTCGATCATCCAGTCGAGCCAGTCGGCGACCCCCATGTGGAGGATGGCCCGCACGTTGCCGAGCGTAAGCAGGCCGGCGTGGAACAGGTCGCCGCCGTAGCGCGTCACGAAGTCGCGGAGCCCCTGGAAGGTCGATTCGAGGTCGAAGGCCTCGACGCTGGAGAGCCGCATGGTGCGGCTCTGCTTGATCCACAATTCGAGGTAGCGGTCGACGATGTCGCCCACGGTCTCGACGAGATCTTCATCGGAGAAGCGGCCCGATTTCCACTCCCGGGAGGACGTGATCACTTCCCGCAGCGTGGCGGCGAGGGCCGTGCGGAACAGGCGGTCGAACTCGGTGACGGCCAGCCCCTGCGGTCGGGAGACGCGCTCCATGCGGTAGGCGGTCCGCAGGACGTGCCAGGTCTCGCGGAGCAGCCCCAGCCGCGGGAGCTGCGAGAGCAGGAACCGCAGCACGCTCTGCAGCAGGCGGGCGGCGAGCACGTCGCGGGGGTGCCCGCCGTTGTCGAACGGGACGTACAACAGCGGGCGGTGCCCGAGTTCGGCGACGACCTGCGGCAGGAGCCGCCGCAGCTCGGGGACGTCGCGGCGGAAGACGGCGCGATACGTCGCCGCCACGAGGGGATCCTCGGCGGACTCGGCGGAGGTCGCGAACGGCGGGAGGCATCCCAGCAGAAACCACTTCGCGGTCCGCACGTGGACGTGCGTGCCGACGATGTTGTTCAGCAGGTAGAACTTGGTCTGCACCTCGAAGTCGTATTCGACGTTGGCGTCGTGGTCCCCCCCCGCGGCGGCGATCTCGTAGTCCCAGATCGCGTTCATCAGCCGGAGGAGTTCCGCCTCGATCTCTCCGCAGCGGCGGATCCAGCCGCGGACCGCCTCGTTGCGGTCGTCCCGCCGTGCCGCGCCCGCGTCGCCGCCGGCGGATTCGGCGGGGAGCGCGGCGATCGCGATCGCGGCCCGCTGCCACAGCTCGGCGAGCGTGTCGAAGAACCGCAGCCGGGGGTCGAGCTGCCGGGCGATCAGGTCGAACTCGGTGTTGTAGGGGAGTCCGCCGGCGTCGTCGATCGTGTCGCCGGCGTGGCCGTCGTCGGTGCTGTCGCGGTAGACGACTCCCTCGTAGGCGGCCCCGAACAGGTCGTCCTCGTCGTCCGCTTCGTCTTCCTCTTCGAGGTCGAGGAGGTCGTCGCCGAACAGCCCGCCCGGCGCATCGAGCGGGGAGGGTCCGCCGGCGGAGGGACCGCCGGTCGTTTCCGCCAGGTCGGGGACTGTCCAGTACACGCCGGCGTTCGCTTCGAGGAAGTCGAACAACCGGCGGAGGGTGTGCCAGGTGGACTCGCCGGGGTGAGCGGTGACGAGTTCCATCCACTGGCTGAACAGGGCGTGGATCGAGTGCGGTCCCGATTCCAGCCCCACCTCCTCCCCCTGGCTGAGCCATTGGATGAGCAGCCCCATCACGGCGACGGTGTCGCTCCGGCGGAGGAGCGCGTCGGCGACGAGCGCGTAGGCTTTGGGCGACTCGAACCGCTCGACGTGATTCCGCCAGAACGAGATGTCCCCCGCCGACTCCCCCGCCGCCCGCCAATCGGCGAGCGCATCGGCGACGGCGCGGGCCGAGTCGCGGCTCTCCGCCCCAGAGACCTGCGGCAAGCCTTCGACGGCCGTCGTGGCGTAGCGGTCCCACCAGCCGGCGAAATCCTCGAGCGCCGCGGTGATTTCGCCGCGGGCGGCCGTTTCTCCCTGCGCGGCGGCTTCTCCCAAGGCGCGGCTGGCGAGGCCGAACAGCCGCTCGACGAGTTCCAGGAGCACCTCGACGCGGTGATCGGGGATCACGTCCTCGCGGGAGGAGAACAGCGGGAACTGCCCCTGGAAGCCGAGCACGTTCCAGGGATCGACGATCGCCCCGCAGTCGATGCCCCGCTCCAGCGTGTGGCGGGACTCGTTCAACAGTTCGAGCGCCCGGCGGGCGTCGCCGCGGTCGAGGTGCAGGTGGGCGGTCGCGAGGAGGCAGTGAATTTCCGTCTCGAACCGGAACGAGGGGGCCGGAATGAGCGCCGCCTGCGCGCGGGCCGGCTCGGGATAACCGAGCCGCGCGTAGAGCTGCGCCAGGAAGCGGTTCTGCACCTGTTGGGCGCCGTAACTCGCGAGCTGCATGTTGAGGTGCTGGCGGACGTGCCCGAACGGCTGCTGCCGGAGTTCCGCCTCGCGCTTCAGCCGCTGCGCCCGCTTGCCCTTCGCCTGCGCGAGCAGCCGGGCGTAGAAGGCGTCGCGCTGCCGGGCGACCTTCGGCAACAGCGAGGTGAGCGTGACGCTCGAGTCGTGCGTGGCGGGGCCGGCGCCGCTGATCGACGACGCCATCAGGATCGTCCCGCACAGCACGGCGGAGGCGTCGAACAGCCGCTCCTTCGGCGGCAGCTTGTCCTCGCGGCGGATCCAGTCGCACAGCGCGTCGAGAATCACCTGCCGGATCACGAAGCGGCGATAGTAGCCGCTGTTGTCGATCTGGTGCGGGTCCCACTCGCCGAACATGTAGTTCGTGCGCTTGTTGACCGGGTGCGTGTGGTCGTGGGCGCGGAGGTCGACCGCCAGCTCGTCCAGGCGCCCCGGATCGAAATGCACCTCGCGGAGGACGTCTTCGGGCATTTCCACCAGGAGGGCCAGGGTCGCCTCGAGCAGATCGCGATAGCGGCCGCTGGCGACCCCCGCCTCGCGGATGTAGAGCGGCACGGGCCGGTGCCGCTCGTGCGGATACGGCTCCATCTTCTGGTCGTTCTCGAGGACCGCCACCGGACGGAAGCCGAGGAAGTCGTTCAGCCGCTCGAGCGCTCCGCGGACGATGCGCTCGGCGTCGTCCCAGGGCGGCCCCTCGGCGAGGACCGCCTCGAACACGCGGGCCAGGAAGAACGGCTGATGGAAGTCCCGCTCCGGCACGTGGGCGAGCAGGTCGGCGTGGAACGCCCGGTACGCCGGCACGCACTCGTCGCAGGCCAGGCGGATGACGGCTTCCGCCTGGCGGCTGTCGGCGAAGGCCGGGTCGTCGCGCAACTGCGCGAGCCGCGAGAGCAGTGCGTCGCGCAGCTCGGCGGGGGGCGGTTCGTCCCCCAGCGACTTCCACAGTCCGTCGAGGCGGCGCTGAAAGGCGGGGTCGGGCTTGCCGCTGGAAAAGTTGAGGTATCCGAGCAGTTCCCGCAGCTCGTCATCGCCGGCGGGCGCCGGGGAGGGGCTCCCGGAGTTGGTCTGGCGGGGCATCGGGTCCAGTTCGATCGAGCTGCCGCGGCGGCGTCGTTTCCAGCCGTAAGTAGAGCAAGTGCGGCGGATGAAGAAAAGGGTGATTGGTTCGTTGTCAGTGGTCAGTGGTCGGTGGATAGTGGATAGTGGATAGTGGATAGTCGATCGTCCTCCGCCTACTGCCTCGTGGAGCGTCTCCCATGATCCGCCTCGAAAAAATTCTCGTGGCGCTCGATCTCAGCGAGCATTCGCAGGTGGCGATGCGCTATGCGGCCGAGTTCGCCCGCGCCTTCTCCGCCGAGGTCGTGGTGTGCCACGTCGTCGAGCAGGCGGGGATGCTCGCCAGCCTGCCCCCCGGCGGCGAGGCGTACTTTCCTCCCAACCTGACCGAGCTGCAAGCGCAGCGCGGGCGGGCGGAAGGGGAGCGGCTGCTGCGGGAACTCGGCGTCGCCCGCGGCCGGGTCGAGATCCGCGAGGGGAAGGCGTTCGTCGAGATCGTCCGGCTGGCGCGCGAGGAGGACGCGGACCTGATCGTCGTCGGCACGCACGGCTGGGGAGCGATCGCCCACGCGCTGCTCGGATCGGTGGCCGAGAAGGTCGTCCGCAAAGCCCCCTGCCCCGTCCTCACCGTCCGCGCCGGGGAGCACGATTTCGTGGGCCCGTGACGCGCCGTTTGGCCGCCGCCCATCGGGCGGCGCGTGCCGTCATCAATTCCTTGGGGGGGAACGTAATGTTCCACGCCTACCATGTGATTTTCGGCGCCTACGGCTTCTGGCTGCCGAACGACCCGCGCGGCTCGTGGTCCGATTTCGTCGGCTCGTGGGAACTGCTTCAATTCGGCAGAGCGACCAAGGTGACGACGCGTCGCTCGCTGGCTCATTCGAAGCGGCTGCGCGAAGAGGGACTGCATCCGCTGGCGGGGCACATCAAGCCGGATGGGACGATTCCCACTCCGTGGGAGAAAGAGCGGACGCGCCGCCCGTTGGGCGGCGGCTAAACGGAGAATGGTGACATGTCGCAGCCCGGTTCGCGGGTGATGCCCCCCTGGAACCGGGGCGAATTGATCGATGCCCCGCGGTTCACGTGGAAGAACTGGTTCGCGCTGCTCGGGCCGGGGCTGCTGATGGGCGGGGCGGCGATCGGCGGGGGGGAATGGCTGCTCGGGCCGGTCGTCACCGCCCGCTACGGCGGCGCGCTGATGTGGATCGCCACGCTCTCGATCCTCGGGCAGGTGGTCTACAACGTCGAGATCAGCCGCTACGCGCTGTACACCGGCGAGCCGATCTTCACCGGCAAGTTCCGCACGCTTCCCGGGCCGATGTTCTGGGTCTTCATGTATCTGCTGCTCGATTTCGGCGCGATCTTCCCGTATCTCGCGGCGCATGCCGCCACGCCGATCGCCGCCCTGTGGCTGGGGCGGATTCCCGACGCCTCGAACCCGGAGCACCAGGCGCTGCTTAAGGGAATCGCCTACGGCGTGTTCCTGCTGTGCTTCGCGCCGATGCTCTTCGGCGGGAAGATCTATCGCTCGCTCAAGGCGCTGATGACCTTCAAGATCTTCGTCGTGCTCGGGTTCCTGCTCGTGCTCGGGCTGTGCTACACGAGCGCCGCTTCGTGGAAGGAAGTGTGGGGCGGCTTCGTCCGCTTCGGGACCGTGCCCGTCGAACGCGGCGAAGACCGCAACGGCAACGGCCTCCTCGATCCCGGTGAAGACTGGGACGGCGACGGCCGGCTCGACGTCGTCGAGCCGAAGTTCCTTCCCGCGATCGACACCACCGGCGACGGCCGGCCCGACTCGTTCGACCTGAATGGCGACGGCGAGCCCGACCGCTTCGTCGAAATCGGCCGCACGCCGCTCGGCGCTCCCTGGCTGCGGCCCGCCCCGCTGGAGTCCAGGCTTCAGCCTGAAGGCCGGACTCCAGCGGCCGGACTCGTGCCGGTGAACCAAAGCGGCCGCCCCGGCTTCGACTTCCTGTTCCTCGACCGCGACGGGGACGGCACCCGCGACGGGGACTCGGTCGAGAACGTGTTCGTCTCGCTGTGGCGCGGCGACGGCTGGCCGCCGATCGACTTCAGCATGATCGCCTATCTCGCCGCGTTCGCCGCCATCGCCGGCTCGGGCGGGCTGACGAACGTGCCGATCAGCAATTACACCCGCGACCAGGGGTGGGGGATGGGGCATCACGTGGGGGCGATCCCGACGTTGATCGGCGGCCGCGACATCGAGCTGTCGCACGTGGGGACCGTCTTCGAGCCGACGCCCGAGTCGCTGCCGCGGTGGAAGCGGTGGTATCGGCACGTGCTCCGCGACCAGGTCGTGGTGTGGATGCCGGCCTGCTTCCTCGGCGTGGCGTTGCCGAGCCTGCTCTCGATCGAGTTCCTGAAGCGCGGGACGCTGGCCGACCAGTGGACGGCCTCGGGCATGACCGCGGGCGGCGTGTACGAGCGGGTCTCGGAAGTCTCCGGCTCGGGGCTGGGGGGCCTGTTCTGGTTCATGACGCTCTTCTGCGGCGCGCTGGTCCTCGCGCCGAGCATGGCCACCACGATCGACGGCTTCGTCCGCCGCTGGGTCGACGTGTTCTGGACGGCGAGCCCCATGTTGCGGCGGTGGGATCCGAAGCACATTCGCCCGCTCTATTTCTTCGTGCTCGCGGGGTATTGCTGCCTGGGACTGTCGATGTTGTACCTCGGCAAGCCGGACGACCTGGTGCTGATCGCGACGAACATCATGAACTTTGCGCTCGGCTTCAGTTGCTGGCACACGCTGGCGGTGAACCGGATCCTGTTGCCTCGCACGCTGCGCCCCGGCTGGTTCACGACGCTGGGCCTGTTCCTGGCGGGGCTGTTCTTCCTGGCCCTGGCGACGGTCTCGGCGGTGTGGACGTTCGGCTGGGGCTCTCGGTAGGAACGTGGGGCAGACATTCTTGTCTGCCCGTCCACGGCAGGCTGGAAAGCCTGCCCCACGCGATTCGCCCTCACAGTTCCAGCAGAATCCGCAGCCGGTCCTCGACATCCCGCATGGTCGCGGGGGCCGCTTCCCCCATCCGCTTCGCCAGCCGCTCGCGAGCGACGCAACGGACCGCCTCGCACATGATATAGCTGGCGGTCCGGAGGCCCCCCTCCGGCGGGGCGATGCCGACGTGCCAGGGGATCCCCTTGCGCTTGCTCGTGATCGGCAGCACGACGACCAACTCGGCGGGGCCTTCGTTGAACGGATCGGTGGAAACGACGAGCACGGGCCGGCGGCCCGCCTGTTCCCGCCCGCGGGTGGGATTCAGGTCGGCCTGCCAGATTTCCCCGCGCAACGGGTTCGCCATCGTCAGGCGTCCTCAAGCCCGTCGGACAGCGTCGTTTCCCACTCCTTGCGCTCCGCCTCTTCCTGGGCCCAGGCTTTCGGGTCGGCCTTGAGCCGGGCATAGGCCCGGTTGCACTCCGCCAGAAACTCCCGTCGCCGATAGGCGTCGACCGCCCGTTCCAAAACGGCCGTCATCGGCTCGCCGGTGCGCGCGGCGAGTTCCTTCAACTTCGCATGCGTCCGCGGATCGATCCGCACCGTCTCGCTGGCCACCTGCCCGTCCCCCTCGTTTCTTGACTACAATCGAGTATACGACATCGTCTTGTCTTTGGTCAACAACGCTCCCCCAGAAGGCTGTCCGGATTATTCGAGCCACTCGAAGGGTTGCGGTTCGACCCTCCCCCCAACCCCCTCCCTGGCAGGGAGGGGGAGTTTTCGGACAGCCACTGACGACTGACAGCCGATGGCGGCCCATTCCGCATTCCGCACTCCGCGTTCCGCACTTTCGGTCAACCCTCCCGGCCGGTCGTGTCGATCCTAACGGTCGTGCGGATCGTATCGCGCGCCGCGTCGCCGCGGGGAGCTTGACCGCTTTCGGGGCGGCGGCGCAACGATCGATCCCGGAACGACTTTCGTCGCCACGACCGGCTGGACGAGGAGGGGACCGTGCGCGCTGCTGAAACCGCTGCGGATCGAACGAATGCGGCTCGGGACGATGGAACGGGTCGCGACAGCGGATGGTTCGGCGGCATTCTCGCGTCGCCGATCCTGTGGGGGGGCGGGTTGACCGCCGGGTTCTACGCCCTGGTCCCCCATCTCCCGGTGCAGCGCGAGTTGATGGTCCGCTACTTCTGCGGGCATCCGCTCGAGTACGTCACCGCCGCGCTGTTCTTCGTGGGGCTGGCGATCCTCGGACGGAAGATGGCGCGGCTCGCCGCGGAGCACTCGGCCCTGGCCAGCGGACTGCTCGACGCGGCGGCCCTCGCCGACGAGAGCGATCCGCTCCGCCGCGCCGCGGTGTTGGATGAGAAGCTCGCCGCCGGTCCCGCGCGGTTGCAGGGCACGTTTTTCGCCCGCCGACTCGCCGAGGTGTGCGCCTACGTCCGCGGGCGGCGCTCGACGGCGGGACTCGAAGACCATTTGAAATATCTGGCGGAGCTGGCCTCGGCGCGGCTCTCCGACAGCTTCGGCCCCGTGCGGACGATCACCTGGGCGGTGCCGATCGTCGGGTTCCTCGGCACGGTGGTCGGGATCACGCTGGCGATCGCGAACGTCACGCCGGAGCAGCTCGACACGTCCCTGACGGAAGTCACCGGCGGGCTGGCGGTCGCGTTCGACACGACGGCCCTCTCGCTGGCGCTGTCGCTGGTGCTCGTGTTCGCCACGTTCCTGGTCGAACGGAGCGAGCAGAATGTGCTCGCCGAGGTCGAGGACCTCGGCATCCAGCGGATCCTCGCGCTGCTCCCCGAATCGGCGCAAGTGAGCGGCAGTCCGCTGCTGCATGCCGAGTCGCAGGCGGCGGAGCGGCTGCTCCAGCGGACGGACGCGCTGGTCGAGCGGCAGATGCGGCTGTGGGAGGAATCGCTCGAGGCGACGCGGTCCCGCTGGCTCGACACGCTCGCCCGCCAGCAGCAGGCGCTCGACGAAACGCTCCGGCAGGGGTTGGCCGATACGCTCGCCGATCACGGCGGCCAATTGTCGCAGGCGCGGGGCCAGTTTCTCGAATCGCTCGCGAGCGTCTCGCGGGAGCTTGCGGCGGACCTCGGCGGCGCCCGCGAATCGGCCCGCGAGATGCTCGCCGAACTCCGCAAGCAGGGGGAGATCCTGCTGCAGATCGTCGGGGAAGAGCAGCAGCTCGTGCGGCTGGAAGGGCGGCTCGCCGAGAACCTCGACGCGCTCCGCGGCGCCGAGCAGTTCGACGAGACGCTGCACAGCCTGAACGCGGCGGTGCACCTGCTGACGGCCCGCACCGGGTTCCGCAAGGCGGCGTGAGGGGCCGCCGATACCAGCCCGCAGCGCAAGCAAGGGAATTCGATCTCAGCCCGCAGCGCAAGCAAGGGGAATGGCCAGCGCGGTCTCCTCGTCGAGATCGGCTGGGCCCTCCGGCGAATCTCCCTCGCTGGCGCGTCGGGCTAGTGTGTCTCGGACGAATACTCGTCACTCGTAACTCAGTTACTTCCAAATTCGCGACGGCGCGTCATGCCCGCGCAGGCGGGCATCCAGCGGCGGCGCGGACGACGGGCTGGATTCCCGCCTGCGCGGGAATGACGGACTCGCGCTCTTGGAAGTACCGTCACTCGTCGCTCGTCACTCGTCGCTCGTCACTCGTCACTCGTCACTCGTAACTCGTCACTCGTAACTCGCAACTCGTAACTCGCAACTCGTAACTCGCAACTCGTAACTCCCTCCCGCATGTCTCG
>JBBDNU010000145.1:0-17733 GCA_040877365.1 Planctomycetales bacterium | reverse complement strand
GTAAAGCCTGCCCCACGGCGGCGGACGGATTGGCAATCCGTCCTACGCCGAGCTCGACGGCGAGGGCGAAGAACGCCGCGAGTGCGCTCCACATGCCCACCACCGGATGCAGCGCGATCGCCAGTCCTCCCGAGGCTCCCGCGGCGATCCAGCGGCGACCGATCAGCATCGCCAGCGCGAAGAACACGAAGGCATAGCTGAAAACCTTCGCCTCGACGCCGCCGACGAGCCACTCACCCGACAGGTTCCCCAGTGCCGCGAAGAAGAGGAACACGGCCCCCGTCCAGACCGGCGCCCACGCTCCCTGCAGGAGCCGCCGGACGAGGGCGGTCCATCCCCCGGCGAGCAGCGCCAGCGCCGCGACTCGCCCGACCCAGGCGGTGGCGTCGAGCGGCAGCACCTGCGCGACGAGGCCCATCGCCTGGAAGAACACCAGGTGCGCGTTCGCCGAATCGAGGTAGAAGTCCCCCGGACACCACGCGGGATCCCAGTAGCGCTTCGCCTTCGCGAGGAAGTGCGGCTCGTTCACCCCCGGCACCGGCGACCGCACCGCCGAAAACGCGCAGAACATCGCCAACACGATCGCCGCCGCAACCGCCGCCCCGCGCCACGCCGGGCGCGCCGCAGCCGGCGGACCATCATGTGGAGTGGCGGGCGGCGGTCCGGGTTCGATCATCGTTCCAGCCCGACGCGCCGGGAGAACCGCCCCGCATCCCGCCGACGATTGCCCCGCGACGAGTCCGTCCGAGCGATGGTCCCGGAATCGCCGCTACTTCTTCTTCGCCTTGGCCTTCTTCGGCGCAGCGGCCGCCTTCCTTCCCGCCGCCTTCGCCGGCCTCTTCTTCCCACTGAAAATGTTGTCCCAGTTCTGCCAGAACTTCGGTGTCGTCCCCGTCCGCACGATCGGTCCGCTCATCGGTCTCGTCTCTCCTCGCAGCCGGCGCGGCTCGATGACGTTGTTTCCGCGGCGTGCCCGCGCACGATCCGCCCGCCGGACGAGCCGCCGCCCCCATCCGTCCGGCCGAGTCGATTCTTGGCCGCGCGCGAGCGGATGTCAAGCGCGCCGCCCGACGCCGCCCGGAACCGTTGCCGCCCCCTGTGTTTCCGCGCGGACCTTCCGCGCGCAAACTATCCGCAGTCGAACCAGGTCCGGCCCGCGTGGCGCGGCCTGTCCGATTGCACCGCTCGATCCGAAAAGGAGGATCATGATGTCGGCTTATTTCGTCGATCTATCCCAATGCCATTCGTTCGAGCTCTTTCCCGGCGTCCGGCTGCACACGACCGCGGGGCGCGAGATCATGCTCAGCCATGTCGTGCTCGAGCCGGGGGCGGTCGTCGAAGACCATTCGCACCCCCACGAGCAGGCCGGGATCGTGCTCGAAGGCCAGGCCCGGTTCTTCGTCGGCGACGAGGAACGGGTCCTCGGCCCGGGGGACATGTACCACATCCCCGGCGGCGTGACGCACCGCGTCATCGCCCTCGACCAACGTTGCGTCGCGCTCGACGTCTTTCACCCCATCCGCGAAGAATACCTTCCCCAATGAACGCGACGCGCGGCACCCGCGGACGCAGGCTGGCGGCTTGGACCGCCGCCGCGCTCCTGCTCGCCGGCTGCGCCTTCCCCCACAAGCTCCGCGTGACCGAGCAGGGCGCCCCGCAGTACAGCCGCGTCTCGCTGGTGTACGAGGTGAACGCCGGTCGCGGCGCCCTCGCTCCCCGCTTTCTCGATTCGACCCCCGGCGAAATCATCTCCTTCCCCCGCCAGCCCGCCAGCCCGGTCGAATCCGCCGTCCTCCGGCTCGAATATCCCCACCCCCACGGTCCCCCGGAAACCGCCCGCGTCACCGTCCGCCTCTCCCGGCTCACGATCGAAGACCGCCAGGCGCTGGCGAAACGGGACGGTCTGCTGGTGCGGCTCGTCTCCGCCCGCGACGAGCACATCGACGACGACGGCGACTCGCTCGCCGAAATCTTCGAACTCGCCATCTCGAAGCCGGAACTCGACCTGCTCCTCGTCGATCTCGCGCAGAGCGGCTACTTCGACCCCAACCTGACCGCCGCCGGCGGCACGCGGCTCGCCGCCGAAATCGACGGCGCCACCGCCCGCAAGGCGTGGGTCCCCGAGCCCCGGCTCGACGACGTCATCACCCGCCTCCGCGCCGACGGCCTCCCCCTCGCCGCCCGGCAGATCCCGCCCGCCGGGCGCGACCTCGATTGACACGGCATCGTCGGAACGGATTCACCGCGGCGGCGTCGCCGGGCCGGCTGCCGCGTCGTACCCTTCCGCCGCGTATTCGCTGACGACGTTCGTCCGGATCCCCCCGCGGGGGGTGAACGCGGCGTGGATCTTCATCCGCCGCGGCCGCGTGACCGCGACGAGGTCGTCGAGGATGCGGTTCGTGACGTTCTCGTAAAACGCGCCGTGATTGCGGTACTGCTGCAAGTACAGCTTGAGCGACTTCAGCTCGAAGCACGCGCGGTCCGGGACATACGTGATCGTCAACGTGGCGAAGTCGGGCTGGCCCGTCTTGGGGCACATCGACGTGAACTCGGGACAGATCGTCTCGATCAGGTAGTCCCGGTCGGGATACGGGTTCTCGAAGGTCTCGAGCCGAGCGCGAAACTCGTCGGTCATCGCGAATCCAGGACGTAGATGCCGGAGCGCGACCGTTCGCCGGCGCGCCGAAGAACAACGGTCCCGCCGGGGAAACGCCCCGCGGAAAACCGCGTATCCCAACTGTATGCCGGGATCGCGTAACCGACAACCGTTGCCGACGACAACGGAAACGCAGACAGGGGAGGGACGTTGCCGTCCCTCCCCTCTCTGGATTCGGTCCTTCCCGCTTCGGTCCCGGTTTCCCGATCAGAACCGGATGTTGATGCCGCGGCCGCCCCGGAAGTTGCCGCGACCATGACCACCATGACCACCATGACCGTGATGGCCGTGGTCGTGACCGCCGAAGCTCCGGTAGCCGCCGAAGCCGCTGCCGCCATAGAACCGCGGCTGCGTGTAGATATAGCTCGGCGTGTAGATCGGGGCCGAGTAGACGTAGCCGGTCGAGTAACCGTAGCTCGGGGCGCACCCGTAGGCGGGCGCGTGGAAATGGGCCGCCTCGGCGTTTCCGCCGCCGAAGACGAAGAACATTCCCGCGGCCGCGACGGCGACGAAGAGCAACTTCTTCATGATTCACTCCCTTGCTGCACGTGTCAGGGAAGACGGTTTCCGCCGAACCCCCGTTGGCCCGACGACGTGCTGATGAAAAGCACAAGTCATGCCGCGTGCCGCGTGCGCTTCCACTGATCTGATGCAACCGCTTTGTTATTGGCAGGTTGCAGATGCTGGACCGTCGCTGCAAGCCGCAGCACCAATCGTGGCTCCGTCGCGTGATCGCGACGGCCTGTAATCACATCGACGACGCCCGCCACAGCTCCGCCGTGCGGTTCATCGCGTCGTCGTCATTGTGCTTGAGGGCGTGCAGCCGGGCGGCGTTGCGGCGATCGGCGACTTGCAGGTAGTACAGGCCGGTCTCGAGCTCGCGCTCGCGGCCCGCGTCCTCGCCATCGGCGGAGGACAACAGCGACGTCAGCCGCGAATAGACGCAACTGGCCATGAACAACTCCGTGGCGGCGTCGCCGAGCCGTCCCTGGAGCATCTGCTTCTCGAGCAGTCCCTCCCGGTGGCGGATCAGCACGTTGCGGACGGCGCGGGCGAAGCGGCCGACCTGCCGGGCGAGCGCCGCCGCGGCGGGCTGCAGGCGGCCGTGCGTCACCGGGACCTCGGGCGTGGGCCGGTAAAGCTGGTACGCCTTCCACGGCTGCTTGAGGATGCCTTCCATTTGTTTGCCGAGGTGCCGCACCCCGACCATGCAGATGAAGCTCCGCAGCACGTCGTTGGCCCCTTCGCCGATGAGGTTCAGCCGGGCGTCGCGCATCATCCGCTCGATGGGCTGGTCGGTGAAGAAGCCGGCCCCGCCGTAGATCTGCAACGTGTCGTTGACGATCCGCCAGAGCTGATCGCTGGCGAACACCTTGAGCATCGCCGTTTCCATCATGTAGTCTTCGGCCCCGCTGTCGATGAGGGCCGCCGTGTGATAGGTGGCCGCCTCCATCGCGTAGGCGTCCGCCGCGGCGAGCGCGATCTTCTCGCGGACCAGTTCGAACTCGCCCAGCGTGCGGCCGAACTGCTTGCGGCGATTGGCGTGCTCGACCGCCTTCTCGAGGAGGAACTTGGCGGCCCCGGTGCAGCTCGCGCCGAAGGTCGTGCGGCCGAAATCGAGCGTGGTCAGCGCGATCTTCAAGCCGCGGCCGAGTTCGCCGAGGATGTTCTCGCGCGGGACGAACATGTCGTGAAACGCGAGCCGCCCGGTCGCCGTCCCGCGGATGCCGACCTTCTCCATCCGCTCCTCGACGACCTCGAAGCCGGGCATGTCGGGAGTGACGATGAAGGCGGTGATCTTGCCGTCGGGGTCTTTCGGGTCGGGCGTGCGGGCCATCACGGTGAGCACCTGGGCGATGCCGCCGTTGGTGATGTACCGCTTCACGCCGTTGAGGACGAAGCCGGTGCCGTCTGCGGTCGGCGTGGCGGTGGTGCGGACGTTGCTGGCGTCGGAGCCGGCCTCCGGCTCGGTGAGGGCGAAGGCGGCGATGTGCTCCCCGGTCATCAGGAGCGGCATCCAGCGGTCCTTCTGCTGCTTCGTGCCGAACAATTCCAAGGCCCGCAGGCCGATCGAGTGGTGGGCGTTGACGAACACGGTCGTCGAGCCGCAGCGCGCGCCGAAGACCTCCATGACCCGGCAGTAGTTCTGCTGGGACATGCCGGCCCCGCCGTACTCGGGGGAGATCGTCGCCCCCAGCACGCCGATCTCCCCCAGTCCGCGGATGACTTCGGGAGGGATGTCGGCGTGGCGGTCGATGGCGTCGGCGTCGATGTGCTCGTCGGCGAAGCGGCGGACCTTGGCGACCCATTCGTCGCCGATCGCCCGCTGCGCCGCCGGGAGCTCGGGATAGGGAAAGATCGAGGATGAGCGGAACTTCCCGAAGAAGAGGTCCTTGCAGAAGCCGGCCTTCTCCGGCCCGGAGAACAATAGCTCCTCGGCCTGCCGGATCTGCTTCTGCTGAAGTTCCATCTGCGCCTGCGACACGAGTTCCAGCCCTCCGTTGTTCGAGACAGCGGCACCGTGCAAGGATAGTGGCTGGAAGGCGGCGGGTCGAGGGAAGGTCGCGAGTCTTCGAGCACGAGGGCCGATCCTTGTGATGCTCCGGCGGTCCAACTACGATGGACCCTTGCGGCAACATTCTCCAAGGAGCGCGAGACACCTCATGGCGTCCGGGAAAAAGATTCTGCTGATCGAAGACGACCGCGAGATCTCCTCGACCATTCACGGCGTGCTGGAGGCGGCCGGCTACGAGGTCGCCGCCGCCCCCAACGGCGTGGAAGGGCAGAGGCTCGTGCAGTCCGAACGGCCGGACCTCGTCATCACCGATATGATGATGCCCCGCATGGGCGGGTTCCCGATTCTCGAGTTCCTCCGCACGCTCGACACGCCCCCCAAGGTGATCATGATCACCGCCAACGAAGGGGGCCGGCACAAGGCCTACGCCGAAATGCTCGGGGTCTCGGACTACATCCGCAAGCCGTTCGCCATGGACGTGTTGCTCGATGCGATCGAGCGGGCGCTGTGCGATCAGGGGGACGGGTTGAAGACGTCGGCCGGCAAGGCAGCCGCGCCGCGGAAGCCAGTCCGCCGCAAATCGTCCTGACGCTTCACAGGCGCGCCGAGGGCGTCAGCCCCCCGGTGGCGACGCGTATCGCCCGGCTCACTCGTACCCGAGGTTTCGGTTGATCTCGCCAGGCCGCGGGTCTTCGAACCGTGAGAACCACGCCTTCAGCCGCGACTTGCGTTTTTCTTCCTTCGGCGGCCGCTTCCCGCGGGCCTGTCCGGCGAACGACGTCCAATCGTCCTCCGCGACCGCCGGCTCGGGCAGGACTTCATCCGAAGCGGTGCGGAACGGGTTCCAACCCGGCTTCGGCGACGGTCCCATGAGCTGGCAGCCAGCCGCGGGACCGAGCAGAATCAGCACGAGTAGCAACGAAAGACGGCGCGGCATCAGAGTCCCTCCCGAAGCCGGCGCAAAGCCGGGGGATGCGCGAAGACGATTCGAGTCGATCTGTCGGAATGCGAGAGAGGAGAGTCGGGCAGTCTTGCAGATTCCACGGAACGGGTAAAGATCAGGATTCATGATTCCGCCAGAGGGCCATCGAGAGCGATCGGGAGTTTTGTCGAATGGCAGACCGCAAGCCCGCGCACCCCGGCCCTTTCCCCCGCAAAGCCGGCGGAGAGGGGGACACCCGCGGTGGCCGTGATTCGACGATGCAGGCTTTCTCCCGCGGGCGCGTGCTGATCGTCGGCGGCGGGCTGGCCGGATTGGCGTGTGCCGAGGGATTGTCGCGGCATGGCGTGCCGGTGACGGTGCTCGAGTCGCGGGACCGGCTGGGGGGGCGGGCGAGTTCGTTTCTCGACCGCGCGACCGGGACGCTGATCGACAATTGCCAGCACGTGAGCATGGGCTGCTGCACGAACTTCGCCCGCTTCTGCGAAGAGACCGGCATCGCCCCCTTCTTCCGCCGGGAGCCGTGCCTGCACTTCATTGGTCCCGATGGAAAGACCAACCATTTCGCCGCGAGCCGTTGGCCGGCGCCGTTTCACCTGTTCCCGGCGCTGCGCGGATTGAGCTATCTCGACCTACGGACGCGGCGGGCGATCGTCCGCGGGCTGCGGGCGCTCGCACGGACCGGTCCGGTGGAGGCCGGGGCGGTGCGCTTCGACCGCTGGCTGATCGAGCACGATCAGCCGCCGGAAGCGGTCGAACGGTTTTGGGAAGTCGTGCTCGTCAGCGCGCTGTCCGAATCGTTGGACCGCATCGACGCGGCGAGCGCCCGCAAGGTGTTCGTCGACGCGTTCATCGCGAACCGCCGCGGCTGGGAAGTTCGGGTCCCCACCGTCCCGCTCGACGAGCTGTACGGCGCTACGCTGACGGAACGCTTGCGGTTTCGCGGAGTCGGGATTCGCATGAATGCCGGGGTCGAGCGCGTGATCGTGAACGGAGAGAGCGCGATGGGCGTCGAACTCCGCGACGGGAGCACGATCTCCGCCGCGCACGTCGTCCTCGCGGTCCCGCATCATCGCGCGCTCGATCTCTTGCCCGAGGCGCTGCGGGCGCACAATGCGCTGCGGTCGATCGCGGAACTCGAATCGGCGCCGATCTCGAGCGTCCATTTCTGGTTCGACCGGCCGATCACCGACTTGCCGCACGCGGTGCTTGTGGGGCGGCTGAGCCAGTGGATGTTCAACAGGGGTGTGACGAGTGAAGAGTTACCAGTCGCGAGTGCGGAATGCGGAGTGCGGAATGCGGAGTCGCCGGAGGATTCCCCACGTCCCACTCCGCACTCTGCACTCCGCACTCCGCACTCCCGTCACTCGCAACTCGTCACTCGTCGCTACTACTACCAGATCGTCATCAGCGCCAGCCGCACGTTGCGCGGGCGGCCGCAGGCGGAGACGATCGCCGCCGTGCTCGCGGAGCTGCGGGAGATCTGGCCGGCCGCGCGGGAGGCGACGGTGCACCATGCCCGGCTCGTGACCGAGCACCGGGCGGTGTTCTCGGCGACGCCCGAGGCCGATCGGCTCCGCCCGCCGCAACAGTCGCCGGTCCCCAACCTGCAACTCGCGGGAGACTGGACCCGCACCGGCTGGCCCGCCACGATGGAAGGGGCGGTCCGCAGCGGCTACCTCGCCGCGGAAAATGTGCTCGCGC
This sequence comes from Planctomycetales bacterium, assembly GCA_040877365.1. Classification (GTDB taxonomy): domain Bacteria; phylum Planctomycetota; class Planctomycetia; order Planctomycetales; family Planctomycetaceae; genus JBBDNT01. Next base: position 9,918 of record JBBDNU010000145.1, on the reverse strand, counting down.
GACTCGGCCGGCCGCAGTCGCTCGTCGTGCCCGACCTGCCGGCGGCGTTGTTGCCGCGGCTGCTGTTCGGCCTGGAGCGGGGTGACAGGCAACACGTTCATCTGCGATAATCGCGCGGAGTGGTCGCCGGCCGCGGCTGGCGCCAATTGCCGCGTTCCCGCTGTCGTCCGCGAGTGCGCTCCGTGGAGTCGTCCGTCATCGAAGAGCCCGCATCCTGCAACACGGTCCCATCCCCCGGCGCAGCGGGGCCGACGCCGGGGGCGGGCATTGAATACGGGCGGTTTCTCGACTGCGTCCACTGCGGCTTGTGTACGGCGGCGTGTCCCACCTATCTCGAAACGGGGGACGAGAACGATTCGCCCCGCGGGCGGATCTACCTCATGCGGGGCGTGGTCGACGGGCGACTGCCGCTTGCCGATTCGGTCCGCCGGCACCTCGACCTCTGTCTCGACTGCCGGAGCTGCGAAACCGCCTGCCCCTCGGGCGTACAGTACGGGCGGCTGATCGAGCCGTTTCGCGTCGAGATGCGCAACAGATCGGCCGCGCGCCGCGGGTGGTTCGAGCGCCTGTTTCTGTACGGACTGTTTCCCTACCCGCGGCGGATGAGATGGGCGCTCGCGCCGGTGCGGTGGATGCAGCGGCTCGGCCTCGACCGCGCGGCGGAGCGGCTCGGATTGACGCGGCTGATGCCCGCGCAGTTGCGGCGAATGCACGCGCTCCTCCCACGGCTTTCCTCCCCGGCGGAGCGATTGCCGGAGGTATTGTCAGCGGTCGGCCCGCGGCGAGCGCGGGTCGCGCTGTTCACCGGCTGCGTGGCGGAAGCGGTCTTCGCCGACACGAACCGCGCCACCGCCCGCGTGCTGCAGGCGAACGGGTGCGAAGTCGTCGTGCCGGCGGGGCAGACGTGCTGCGGGGCGATCCACTACCACGGGGGCGACGGCGGGCCGGCGCTCGCGTTCGCGGAGACGAACGCCGCGGCCTTCGATCCCGACTCGGTCGATGCGATCGTCGTCAACGTGGCGGGGTGCGGTTCGATGCTCAAGGACCTGGGGCAGGTCGCCGCCGAGATCGCGCCGGACGATCGCCGCCAGATCGAACGGCTCACACGGTTCGCCGAAAAGGTGCGGGACGTATCGGAATTTCTCGCGGAGCTGGGACCGGTCCCGCCGCAGGGGGAAATTCCGTTGCGGGCGACGTATCACGACGCCTGCCATCTCGCCCATGCGCAGGGGGTGCGCCGGCAGCCGCGCGAGTTGCTGGCGCTCGTGCCGGGACTGGAGCTGGCGCCGCTGGCGGAATCGGACATCTGCTGCGGAGCGGCGGGCAGTTACAATCTGACCGAACCGGAGATGGCGGACCGCCTCGCGGCGCGAAAGCTCGGGCACATCCTCGCGACGGGAGCAGAGGCGGTCATCACCGGCAACGCGGGGTGCGCGCTGCAGATCCAGGCGGCGGCGCGGCAGGCGGGACACGCCCTGTGGGTCGCGCATCCAATGGACGTGCTCGACCGCGCGTATCGTCATCTGCCCCCGCCGGATCCACGATGACGCGCCGTCGCGAACTTGGAACTACTGAGCCAGCAATGCGGGGGAAGGCCACACTCCATCGTTCGTTCTTCGTCTGTGCGCTGCTTTGCGGCTTTGCGCCTTTGCGTCGAAATGAATCGACTCAGTAGGACGGAATTCACCGGAAGGCCTTGACGAGCCGATGTCCATGCCGCTAGCCCCCTGCATTGCGGCCGTCGTGTTCGATCTCGACGGGCTGATGTTCAACACCGAAGACGTCTTCAACCAGGCGGGGCGCGAGCTGTTGCGCCGCCGTGGGCGGGAGATGTCGGAGCAGTTGCTGTCCGCGATGATGGGCCGGCGGGCGCCCGAGGCGTTCGCCATCCTGATCGAGACGCTCGGCCTGCAGGAGACGGTCGACGAGCTGATGGCCGAGTCGGACGCGATTTTCCACGCCATGTTGCATGAGCGCATCGCCCCCATGCCGGGCCTGTTCGAACTGCTGGCGGTGATCGACAAGCGGGGCCTGCCGAAGGGGGTCGCGACCTCTTCCGGACGAAGCTATTTGCACGACGTGCTCGGGCGGTTCGACCTGCTGCAGCGCTTTCCGCTGACGCTCGCCGCCGAGGACGTGACGCACGGCAAGCCGCACCCGGAGATCTACCTCACGGCGGCGCGGCGGCTGGGGGTCGAACCGGCGGAGATGCTCGTGCTGGAGGACAGCGAGGCGGGGACCAAGGCGGCGGCCGCCGCGGGCGCGGTGGCGGTGTCGGTGCCCCACGTCCACAGCGTCGCCCACGACTTCACCCCGGCGGCGTTCATCGCCGAGAGCCTGATCGACCCCCGCGTGCTGGCGTTGCTGCGGTAGCCCGACGCTCGGTCCCGACCGAACCGCGCGCGTCGCCGCACCTGGGACCGCATCTCTCCAACTTCGTTCCGGCGCTGCACTGGCATGGCGCGGCGGATAGAATCGACGCGCACGCGGACGACTCGGATGGGACGCGGGACGCTCGGCATGTCGCGCGAGCGCGATGCCCCATCGTGACCGAACTCGCCCTGCTCCGTGAGTTCCATCCGACCGAGAACTACCATCAGGAGTATAACGACCGGACCGAGACCATATACTGCGAATACGTCATCGCCCCGAAACTCGACGCGCTGCAAAGGTCTTCGGCGATCGGCTGAAGCAGTGACCGAAACAACGAGTGGGCGCGTCATCCCCGGCGGTCATGCCGGGACCGATCACATCCGCAACAGGGAGCCCCGACATGTGTCGCATCATCGCCGTCGCCATCCTGCACGCCGCCCTCGCGTCGGCCGCTGCGCCCGCGGCCGGTCCCGTGCCCGCCGAGCTTTCGAAGCCCGTCGCGCTCGAGCGCGGCTGGTATTCGCCGCATGAGCTGCTGCCGATTCTTGCCGAGAAGGCGAACCTTCGCTGGGCGATGCCCGAGACGCTGGCGGGGAACGCGTTCATTGCGATCCCCCGAGGAAGGCCGTACGCGGCTCACGCCCTGCTCGATTCCGCCTGCGAGCAGTGGGGCCTCGTCTGGAAAGTCGCCGACGAAACCGGCGTCGTGACGATCGGCCTCGACGACGAGAAGAAACGCGGTGAACTCGAAGCGGCCCTCAAGGCCGGCGGAGCGGAAGGCGTCGTCGCGGCGTGGGAACTCGGCTGGTCGCGCGATCCGCGCGCCATCCAATCGCTCGCCGAGGCGCTCGCCTCGAACGATCGGGCGATCGCGCTCGCGGCGGCGAAGGGAATCGAACTGCTCGAAAAGCGCATCCCGCTGGGGCGGACCGATCGCGTCGATCCGGTCGAGACGGGGCGCGTCAACCTGGCGACCGCGTATCCGCCGCGGATCGACGTCGCGCCGCTGCTCGATTCGCCGTATCCGCCGGTTCGGGCCGCGGCACTGCGGCTGCTGTTCGCGCAAGGGGGCGACGTGCTGAAGGCGGCGAGCGAAAAGACGGCCAACGACCGGAGCGATCTCGTCGTCCAGGTGAGGCAACAGATGTTGTACGCCGTTCCGCGCCGCCCCCGCGAGCGGGAGCCGGAAGAGTCGGGGACGCCTCGGCGGGGTGAAGTCTTTCCGCCGATCCCCGAAAACGCCGCCGAGGAAGCCCGCACGATGATCGGCGAGATCGGCGATCTCGCCCGCCGCAGCGAATGGGAACAAATGCGCCGCCGGGCTCGCATCATCGCCGAATGGGCGCGTCGCGGCGACGAGGCCTCGATCGCGGCGCTGCTGGAACTGAGCCGGACCGAGCATCAGCAATCGTGGTACCCCGGCTACGTCCACATGCACATGGCCGCGGTGGGAGAGCCGCGCGTCGTCGCGCGGCTGAAGGAAATCTTTTCCGAACGCGGGGCCGATCGCGCCACCCTCATCCGCGGACTGGAACGAGTCGCGTGGGGCGATCAGCTGACCGACTTCACTCGCCCGTTCCTCGCCGAGCAGACGGTGCTGTACGTCACCGCCAACAAGGCGGGGCGGGAAGCGCACGACGGCATTCTCGAACTCGCCGGCAAGGGAGACTTCGCCGCGATCGACGCGCTCGGCGCGATCGGCGGCCCGCGGGCCGTGCCGGTGCTCGCGGAACAACTCGCGAAGGACCGCGGCACGCTCATGTTCCGCGCCGCGAAGGCGCTGGGACAAGTCGGCACGCTCGACGCGGCGGAAGCGTTGATCGCCGCCGCCGACAGCGACGTGCGCGAACGGCGCCACGCGGCGACGCTGTTCCTCGGACGGATCGGCGGACCGGCCGCGATCGAGAAGTTGCTCCAGCTCGCTCGCGGAGAGGACCGGTTCATCGCCGCCGCCGCGGCCGACGCGCTCGCGCAGATCGGCGATGAGCGCGGGACACAGGCGGTCGCCGAGTTCCGCCAGCGCGACAAAGGATTGCCGCCGCTCGTCTTTCAGCCGCGCAACGAGCGGTTCGGCAAGGATTTTCCCGTCAACGAGTGGGTCGATCTGGGAATCCGCATCGAGGCGCATGCCGCGTTCGGCGAGATGGGCTGGAACTACGACGCGGCCAACAAGCTCTTCTTCCGCTACGGCGGATGCAGCGGCTACACGAACGAACTGACCGTGTTCGATCTCGGCACCGAGCGGTTCGTGCAGCGCCGGCCGAACGAGGAGATGGCCGGTTGGGACAGCCGGCGTCCGCAGCGCGGATGCAGCGGCGGGCGCGAATGGGATCCGTATCAGAAGGTGGCGTGGATCGGCAAGTCGATCGGCGGGACCGCGGGAGATCTCGCGATCGCCGAATACTATATCAAGGGGGGCGACTACAGTTTCAGCAGCTACGACCTCGCGACCGACCGCTTTCGCTCGGCGCCGTATCTCGAATCGTACTACGGCGGACCGCCCAAGCGGTTCGCCTACGACTGGAAGAACGGACTGTTGCTGCCGGTGAAGTTCTCGCCTTTCGAGAACGAAAAGCCGTTCTGGGTGGTCGACACGAAAAGCGATCCCTACGACCGCGGCGCGTGGATCGACATGACGACCGAAGGGGATTACCCGCGGTTCGGCGGCTATGAGACCGCGGCGGTCGATCAGCATGCGGGGATCGCGGTGGTCTACATTCCCCCCGGTCGCGATCCGGAAACGCGCGCGCAGCGCGCCGAATCACAGACGTGGACGTTCGACCCGCGGAACGGCCGCTGGAAGAACATGCAACCCGAGAAGTCGCCAGCCGGCGTTCACGGCGCGGGGTTCGTGTATGACCCCTTCCACAAAGTGCTTGTTCTCCAAGGGGGAAAGCGGGTGTCGCAGTACGGAGGGCCGTCCGACTCGATCACCTGGGCCTACGACCTCGCCAAGAACGAGTGGACCGACCTCGCGCCCGAGAACGGGCCGGGCAATCCGTGGGTCGGCGCGATGGCCTTCGACCCGGAGCACAACGTGGTGGTCCTGTTCCACTTCACCGACAAGAAAGTGATGGCCTACCGCTACAAGCCGGTCGAACCGGGCACGAAGGTCGAGTGGTGAATTCGCATGACGACGATTCACGTGCTGCGCGAATCGCACGGTGCGTCGAGCGGCCGGCTCAGGCCGCCCAGTACCGCCGGTCCAGCGTGCGGTAATTGATCGCCTCGCTGAGGTGCGGCGACTGGTCGCCGCCGCGGGCGCGGTGGCGGTTTCGGTCCCGCATATCCACAGCGCCGCGCACGACTTAACCCCGGCGGCGTTCATCGCCGAGAGCCTGATCGACCCCCGCATTCTAACGCTGTTGCAGTAGCGTTCAGAAATCGAGCTGCGCCCGCACGGCGACGATGTCGGCGTTGCTGTCTCCCTGCGTCCGCTCGCCGAGAAACGCGTGGATGTAGTTGAACTGGAACTTCGTGAATGGATTGAGGTACCAGTTCAGGCCCGCCGTCAGGTCGGTCAGCCGTCCTCCCTGGACCGGCGCGTCGTTCAGGTCGATGTAGGACCAGCGGCCGACGATCTCCCACGCACCGATGCCCCCGGCGCGGCCCACACTCTGGTGCGGCTCGACGCGCTGAAACACTCCCTGCGTCGTGCTGTAGTCGTGCGATTCGCCGGTGAGAACATAACCGAGCTGCGCGTACGCCCCGGGAAACGCCACCTGGTCGCCGCCGACCGGATCGACGACCGCCCAGAACACCTCCGCCTGCGCATGCGCCGGACCGCGCTGCGCTCCGAACTCGACGCCGAACAGGTTGAACATGTCGGTGGGGACCACTCCCGTGTCGACGAAGAACGGCACGTTGCCGGGGACCGCTCCGATGTTGGACCCGCCCGTCTCGCCGACGAACAGCTCGGGCTGATTGCGGTAGCGGACGACGTCGTTCGAAGGGTCACCGAGCGAATAATCGAACCCGACGTGCAACAACTCGTGGCGCTGCTCGTCGTACCACGGAAGGTACGTGGCGCGGCCCGCCAGCCCATAGCCCCCGCTGTCGCCCACGTTCGTGCCGAACACGTCGGTTGGAAAGCGGAACGCCGAGAGCGCCCACGTGGCCCGCTCGTCTTCGCTGTGATCGAAGAAGCCCACGCCGATCTGGCGGAATGGAACGAAGGCGAACGGCAGCGCCCGCTCCAGAAACCACAACTCGCGAACGCTGGTCATCGAGTCCATGCCGAACGGCTGGCGAAACTGCCCGATCCGTACCGTCCCGAGGTGCGGGACATCGCGAATGTCGAGGTACACGTCCATGAACGAGGGGCGACCCGGGAAGGCGAAGTCCATCTCGAGCATGTACCCGACGTTGTCCCACGCATCCCCTTTCGCCGCCAGCCGCGCGCGGCGGAAGTCGGCCCCGTTCGGCACGTCCCCCACCGCCCGGCGGTTCGCCTCGTCCTGATTGAACCACGCGGCGTCGGCCTGGAAGAAGCCGGTGAGGGCAGCGGTGGGATATTTCGACCAGTCGAACAGCGGCCCGGCGAGCGCTGGCTGCCAGGCGGGAGGTCCGGTTGCCGGCGTCGCCGGATCCCAAGCGTCGCGGAAATGGGAATTTTCCGCTGGCTCCTCCGCAGACGTTGCCGCCAGGTCGAATCGCGAGCTTTCGTCGTCTTGGTCGTCGTCCGGGACCAGCGGCGTGTCGTGGTGCCGGACGCGCATCGCCGACGGACCTTCCCACGGGTCGAGCGGCTCCTCCGCCATGACGAAGGCGGACGACATCAGTATGGAAATCAAGACCGCGCAACACGAAACGAGCCGGGAATGCATGACGCCTCCTGATGTGGGCGCGCCGCCGCGCGGACCGACATTCGACGGAGCCGGATTCGGCCACGTGGAAGCTGGCCGGTGCAGCAACGCCGCCGTGGTTGGGAAGTGGATCGGAGAGGGGAACTGGAGAGAGGCGAACGGATACCGCGTTCGGCGTTTCGAATCAAGACCGATCCGCTCGCCTCCCCGCCTCCCCGCCCATCACGCCCAGTACCGCCGGTCCAGCGTGCGGTAGTTGATCGCCTCACTGAGGTGCGGCGACTGGATCCGCTCGCTGTCGTCGAGGTCGGCGATCGTGCGGCTGATCCGCAGGATCTTGTCGTGCGCCCGCGCCGACAGGCCCATCTCCTCCATCGCCGACTTCAGCAGCCCCTCGGCGTCGGCGTCGAGCCGGCAGTGCTTGCGGATTTGCGGCGGCGCCATCCTGCCGTTCACCCGCCGCCGCTCCCCCTGAAACCGCGCCCGTTGCCGCTCGCGCGCGGCGAGCACGCGCTCGCGCATCTCGCCGCTCGACGTGCCGGACTTCTGGTCGGACAATTCGCGGAAGGGGACCGGCGGGACTTCGAGATGAATGTCGATCCGGTCCAGCAGCGGACCCGAGATGCGGGCCAGATACCGCTCGATCTGCGGCGGCGTGCATTGGCACTGCCGGCGGGGGTCGCCGCGATACCCGCACGGGCACGGGTTCATCGCCGAGACCAGCATCAAATCGGCCGGAAACGTGACGCTCCCGAGCGCGCGGGAAATCGTGACCGACTGTTCCTCGAGCGGCTGCCGCATGACCTCCAGCGTGCGGCGATTGAACTCGGGCATCTCGTCGAGGAACAGCACGCCGTTGTGGGCCAGACTGATTTCGCCCGGCGAGGGGGTGCTGCCTCCGCCGACGAGTCCCGCTTCGCTGATCGTGTGGTGCGGAGCGCGGAACGGCCGCCGCAGCACGAGCGATTGCCCGTTCTGCAGCCGGCCGACGGCGCTGTAGATCCGCGTCGTTTCGAGGCTCTCCTCCTGCTCGAGTTCCGGGAGGATCGTCCCCAGCCGCTGGGCGATGAGCGTCTTGCCGGTCCCGGGCGAGCCGATCATCAACAGATGGTGCGCTCCCGCCGCGGCGACCGTCACCGCCCGCTTGGCCGATTCCTGTCCCTTCACGTCGGCGTAGTCGACGTCGTAGCGGCCGTACTCCTCGACCGCCTGCTCCCATCGGAAGGGGGCCGGAGCGACCTCCAACTGTCCGGAATAGAACCCGACCGCTTCCGCCAGCGACCCGACCGGGATGATCTCGATCCCCTCGACGACGGCCGCCTCGTTGGCGTTGTTGACGGGAACCAGCAGGCCGCGCCTCCCCTGCTCGCGGGCGGAGAGCGCCATCGACAGCGCCCCCTTCACCGGCCGCAGCGAGCCTTCCAGCGCCAGCTCGCCGACCGAGGCGTATTCCGCGAAACAGTCCGAGCGGAGCTGCCCGCTCGCCGTCAGCAGCCCCAGCGCGATCGGCAGGTCGAACGACGCCGCGTCCTTCGGCAGATCGGCCGGCGAGAGGTTGATCACGATCCGATCGATCGGCCGCGTGTAGCCGCTGTTGACCAGCGCCCGCTCGACGCGGTGCGTGCTCTCCTTGACGGCCGCCTCGGCGAGGCCGACCAGGATCGTCTTCGGCATCGCCCCCGGCGAAATGTCGACTTCCACCTCGACCGGCTTGGCCTCGATGCCGTACAGCGAATACGTGAACAGCTTGGCGAGCATTCGGCCATTGTGCGGCGGCGCGCGGCGCGAAGCAAGCCGGAAATGCGCACGTCCCGTGGTCCATTCCAACGCGATGCAAGGCGTCCAGCCCGGAACGACTGTCCTCTTCGAATCGACCCGCGCAATCCGCACAGCCGGCACAGCCGGTCCATGAGGCGCGTCCGTCGGAGAGCGTGGCGATGATCGTCGATAACACTCGCGGACGCAGGAGGCGCTGGCCATCGGCCACGGGACAGGGAGGTCGGGATGCGGTCGTTCTTGTGGGCGGCGTGTCTCGCCGTGGCGGGTTGCACCGCCTCGGGAGGCCAGGCGCACCATTCAGGCTGCGGCGCCGGGCCGGAGTGCTGTCCGCCTGGAAGCAGCGACAGCGGGAGCAGCGGGTGCCTGCCGCGGCATCACCCGAGCTGCGGGCGGTACTCGAGTTGCCTCGACGACTGCGCCGTCCGTCTCGCGGCGAAGCGCTGCGCGCGCCGGCATATCGGCGCGCTCGAGGAACGCGCCGGCTGCCGCTACTCCGACGATTTCGAGGATGGCCACCGGCAGGGGTGGATCGACGTGTCGCGGGGATTGTCGGGGGCGACGCCCGCCATCCCCCCGCAGAAATACTGGAAGGCCGAGAATCGCACTCCGCGCGGCCACGCGCGGGCCCGCGAGTGGTTCGCCGGCTACGAGGCCGGCGCGGCGGAGGCGCAGCAGCATGGTCTCCACGAGTTCCGGCGCATTCCATCGTCCGTTGCGGCCGCTCACTTCGTCCCGCTGGGGCCGCGCGGGCCGGTGCTGATTCCCGCCGACGTTTCGGCGGACCGGCTCTGGATGGAGCCGGCTGCGCAGCCGACGTCGATCCCAGACGGGGCCTCACCGCTCGGGCGATAGGGGAGTCGGGGCGGAACGGCTCCGCGGGGGACAGCCCGCCGCATCGCGAACAATTGCAGGGGCGTGCGACGCGGTTTGTGATTGTGGTCAGGCGGCTCGGTTGTAGGTG
>JBBDNU010000144.1:0-17744 GCA_040877365.1 Planctomycetales bacterium | reverse complement strand
TCGCGACGGAAACCATCTTCCTGGTGGGTGCCACATTCCTTCACAAGCTCTCAGAACTCAGCAAGAAGCTCGACCTTCGACTTTGCGTCGTCGCCTTCTGCCTTCTGCCTTCTGACGAACGCAAAAAAGACGCCGCGTCCATCATGGACGCGGCGTCTCTTCGGGTCGGACCGGGTTGAGTCGCAAGGGGAAGACGTCGCGATGGTCCTTGGGCCGGGAGAGGCGCCCGGCGGAGAAGATTTTCGCTCGTGGAGCCTGCCCGGGGGAGACGGGGCCTCCCCCGGGCACGACCTCACGTTCCGATCAGTGTGAAGAACGAAACGAAGCTGGTTGGCCCGCGGGCCTTCTCGCTGTCGCGTCTCGTCCTTAGTTGCAGTACGCCGGAGCGGCGCAGCTCACCGGAGCGGGGCAGCAGGCCGCAGCCGGAGCGCAGCACGTGACCGGGGCCGGGCAGCACGCCGCAGCGGGAGCGGCGCAGGTCACCGGGCAGCAGGTGGGCGCCGGGCAGCACGACGGGGCGCAGCAACGGTTCTTCTTCTTGAAGCAGTCGAACAGCCCGCAGAAGTGGCTCTTCTTGGGCTTGCAGCAGTACGTCTGGCCGCAGGGCTGCGGGCAGCAGCTCGTCACGGCCGGAGCGCAGCAGCTCACCGGAGCGGGGCAGCACTGGGCCGCCGGTGCGGCGCAGCCGTAGTTGGTCGGGCAGCAGGCCGCGGGAGCGGCGCAGCCGTGACCGTGGTGGTGATTGCCGAACAGGCCCGCGTCCGCCGAGCTGGCGACGCTACACACCATGAGGGCGGCAGTCAAAGTCAACCATTTCATTTCGATCTCTCCTGGGTAGGTTGTTCCATCGAACGTGAGGAACTCCATGGCCGCTTCGAGACGGTTCGCCCCGTGCGACGAGGGCGGAGTTCAGGGCTCACTGAATCGAAGTAGGTCACACTGCCAGGAAGATCGTCCGTGGACGACCGGGCGGCTCAGGAAAATGGGGGCGATTGACCCCGCTGCCGCAATTCGCGGGAATCTTGCCGGTTGTGACGGTTTCGCGGCCCGGCTATGGGACGCGCCGCGACGGCGACACCGGCACCCAGCCCTCGTTCTCACGGGCGGCGACGACGGCCGCCGGCCGCGATTCCCCACGGCGGACCGGGGCGGAAAACTCGGCGGGCTCCGCGGCCGGCGCCCTCATGGGCCGCGCCTCGGATCCTCGCGACCCGTGTTCGGGACTCTGTCCGCGGACGACGATCCCCCGCGACGCATCGGTCGTATCGGCCAGTTGCGACCCTTCGGGGAGTTCCAGCGGAGGGCTCCCCGCCAGCACCCAGGAATTCCAGCGCTGCTCCAGGTTCTCCACGCTGCCGAGGTGGTAATGCTGCTGGAGGGCGTGGTCCCATCCCTCCCGCTCGGCGGCGTCGAGAAACTGCAGGTAGCGCGGCTTGCCCCCCTGCTGCACGAGATAGTCCGCGAGGGAATAGCCTTCCGCGTAGAGCGTCATCACGTCCCGCATGTCCTCGGGATATTCCTTCATCGCGAACAGCTTCCGCAGCGGGATGCGGCGGCCCGTCTTGAGGACTTCCTCCAGCAGCCGCCGCTGGCGGCGCTGCTCGGAATCGTGTTCGACGAGCGTGGCGGCCCCTTCGTCGGCCCAGCGGGGGAGCGGCCGGCGGAAGTGGCAGGCGAGGATCGTGTGGCTGACTTCATGGGGCAGGACGGAATCGCAGATTCGATCGAGCGGCCCCTGGATTCGCATCGTCCAGCCGAACACGTGCATCTCCCCCTTCCGGTCGCGATCGAACGCGAAGGAGGTCGCCCCCCCCGCCCCGATCTCGCCGACCTGCACGTGGATCTCGCACGGCTTGTACCACTGGGGGAGCTTCCGGCCCAGCCATTCGACCGCCAATTCGTCCCGGTACTCTTCGGCGAGCGTGCCGATCTGCTTGGCGATCGCGTCGGTCGGCGCGTGGACGACGAAGTTGGGGGTCTTGTGGACGGCGCCGGCCGAAGAAAACAGGGAGACGATCAACGCGAAGCGGACCAGTCGAGCATCCATGCTCTGCCTCGTCGGTCGGTGCGGGAGCGGAGGGAATCGCGCCGCGGGTGGCGTGAGTCAGGGCGGCGGCATTCGTGCCGGCGCGGCTTCGAGCGAGGGGGAAGCAAACGTCGGTCCAATCCCGGCCGATCGGCGGGCGGGGGTTGACGACGTCGCCGCCTGCGATCCACAAGCGGCTGGAAGTATTCGGGTTAGGTCTCGAATCGGATTTCGCCGGGCGAACCACGTTCGACCCTGCCCGCCACGATTCGAGGGCCGGATTGTAAGAATTGCAATCGCGGGAATTGCATTTCCCGCCTCGACACTCAGGCCTTCTTTCGGCCGAGAACCTTGACTTGGAGCGAGGCGCACGCGGACAATCCAATGACGTACTTTCAAGAACGCGACTCTGTCATTCCCGCGCAGGCGGGAATCCAGTTCGTCGTCCGCGCCGCCGCTGGATGCCCGCCTTCGCGGGCATGACGCGCCGTCGCGAACTTGGGAAGTACTGAAGGAGCGCGGATCCTCCATTCATCCGAAGATTCCAGCAAGCACCCCGCCATGCCCAAACTGGATTACCGCAACATCGAAACGGATCCCGCACGTTGCAGCGGACAACCCGTCGTGGCGGGGACGCGAATCCGCGTCGCTACGGTTTTGACGTGCTACCGCCAGGGGATGAGCGTCGAGGAGATCGTCCAGCAGTATCCGATGCTCAAACCAGCCGACGTCCACGACTCATTGGCTTTCGCCTATGAGCACTTGGACGAGATCGAAGCCGATCTGGCGCTTGATGACGAAGCCACTACCAAATCTCATAGCGCTTCACGATGAGCGCGCCGCATTTCTTCATGGACGAAGATATCTATGGCGCGACCGCCTCAGCCATGCGACGAGCAGGCTTCGATGCGATTTCGACGCCTGAATCCGGACGGCTCGGCGAATCCGCGAATCACAACTCGCTTGGGCTGCGAACGAAGGCCGGGCGCTGGTCACGTTCAACGTCGCCCATATTGCCGCTCTTCACATCGCATGGTTGCAGCAAGGCCGGCACCACTCGGGCATCGTCGTTTCAATCCAGCGGCCGATCGGCGACTTGATTCGTCGATTGATCCACTTGGCCGGCACGTTGGAGGCCGGGGAAATGCGTGATCGGCTGGAATTCCTGGGCGACTGGTGAGCGGGAGCGGATGGGAATCGAACCCACCTGGCCGCTTTGCAGCGGCCACACCGGGTTTGAAGCCCGGGGCGGTCACCAGATCCGCGTACGCTCCCGAAGGCCCGATCGTAGGGGCGGATCGCTTCCGGGTCAAACCTGGGGGCCGGTCCCGCAAAGTCGCCGCCATCGCTACGCGCGGCATCACCGATTCGACCGGCGCGACATTCACCGCGATCATCTTCCGGACGAACGATTCGACCAGTCGAACCGCACCTGCGGCCGATGAATTTTCCGGCCGCAACCGCTGGTCAGCCGCCGCCGAATCGTCACCGCGAACAGGGATCCGCAACGTGAACCGCAAACCTCAACGCCGACTTCGCGTCGGCATCGGGACCGTCATCGTGCTGGCCGGGGCGTTGGGCGCGGCGTCCGCCGAGGAGTTCCCGTTCGACAAGGAGCTGCCCGAGATCGGCTGGCGGCGGGACTTCCGCGTCGGACCCGCGCCCCAAAGGCTGTCGCGGGGGCGGACGGCTTCGCCGGTGAAGGGGGCCGCCCGTCCCGCGAACTGGGTGGACGAGGCGGAATTCGACGAGGAGCACCCGCTCGGTCCGAACCCGTTCGAGGGGCCGGACGCCGTCGCGGCCGATTACGATTCCCTCCCGCAAAGTCTCGGTCCGGGGGAAGTGCCCTTCCAGCCCTATCAAGCCGGCGCGTTCGATTCCTGCCGGGCCTACGATAGCTGCCAATGGCTGCCGGCGGGGCTGCTCTACAAGTCGTATCTGGCGGGCGAGAAGGAGCCGCGGCTCGGGACCGTGTGGATGCACGATCCGAACCTGGGGTGGGTCTGGGAGTCGACGATCGGCGGCCGGGTCGGCATCTTCCGCGACGGGACCGTCGGCGCGTTCGATCCCGAGGGTTGGCAGCTCGACGTGGAAGCGGCCGCCATGCCGCGGCTCGACATGGAGGAGCAGGAAGACCTCGACGCGGTCGACTTCCGGTTCGGTCTGCCGATCACCTGGCGGCACGGGCGGGTCGCGTACAAGGTCGGGTATTACCACATCAGTTCGCACCTCGGCGACGAGTTCATGGTGAAGCACCCCGGCCTCGACCGGCGGAATTACGTGCGGGACTCGGCGATCGCCGGCATCTCTTACGACCTGACGTGCGATGCCCGCCTGTACGGCGAAGTCGCCTACGCCCTCAAGGGAAAGGGAGGGGCCGAGCCGCTCGAGTTCCAGTTCGGCGCCGAGTACAGCCCGGCCCGGGCGATCAAGCGCGGGGATCCGTTCCTCGCCGCCAACGCGCACCTCCGCGAGGAGTTCGATTTCGGCGGGGGGATCAACCTCATGGCGGGCTGGCAGTGGCGCGGCGAGACTTCGAACCGGCTGGCCCGCGTCGGGCTCCAATACTACAACGGCAAGTCGCTGCAATACTCGTTCTTCGACCAGGACGAGCAACTGCTGGGCTTCGGGGTGTGGGTCGATTATTGAGGAGCCTGCCGATCGTCCGGAGGGCGCGATAGCCGGCGGACAATGTCCGCCGGCGCTTCGCCGACACGCCCTGCGCGTCGTGCGACGGCGTGAGCGATCGAAACCGCGAGAGCGAGCGCCGGCGGGAGGTTTCCCGCCGGCTGTCACTACGTCCCGCACAGCGTTCGCAGGTCGTCGAAGTAGTGCGGATAGGTCTTCGCGGTGCACTGGGGATCGGCGATGCGGATGCCGGGGACCTTCAGGCCGAGCAGCGCGAAGCTCATCGCCATGCGGTGGTCGTCGTAGGTCGCGACGGTGCCGGGCTGCATCGGTCCCGGGTGGATCGTGAGTCCGTCCGCGTTGACTTCGACGCGCAGCCCGAGCTTCTGCAGCTCGGCGGCGATCGCGCCGATGCGGTCGGTCTCCTTGTGGCGGATGTGGGCGATGTTGCGGATCCGCGTCGGGCCTTCCGCGAATGGGGCGACCACGGCGAGCGTTTGCGCCGTGTCGCTGATCGCGTTCATGTCGACGTCGATCCCGCGGAGCTGGCCGCCGTGGAGCGTGATCGCGTCGGGCCGCCAGTCGACACGGCAGCCCATTTCTTCCAGCACGTCGACGAAGCCCACGTCCCCCTGCAGCGCGTAGCGGGAGAGGCCGCGGACGGTGACTTCCCCGCCCGTGATGGCGGCCGCCGCGAAAAAGTAGCTCGCGGCGGAGGCGTCCGGCTCGATGTCGTACTCGGTTCCGCGGTACGGCTGCGGCGCGATGCGGAACCGGCGGGCGGCCGAGGTGTCGGCCACCACGCCGAACTTCGCCATCACCCCCATCGTCATGTCCACGTAGGGGAGCGAGACGAGCTGGCCCTCGACGGCGATCTCCACCGGGGCCGCCGCGCAGGGCGCCGCCATCAGCAGAGCGCTCAGGTACTGGCTCGAGACGTCGCCGGCGACGCTCGTCTTTCCGCCGGGCAGACCGTGCGCCTCGACGACGACCGGCGGGCAGCCGTTCGCTTCGCACGAGACGTTCGCCCCCAGCCGGCCGAGCGCGTCGACGAGGTCGCGGATCGGCCGCTGCCGCATGCGGGCGTTGCCGTCCAGGCGAAACGTCCCGTGCCCGAGCGTCGCCAGCGCGGTGAGAAAACGAATGCTCGTGCCGCTGTTCTCGAGCCACAGGTCGGCGGACTTCGAGGGAATGCGCCCGCCGCAGCCGGCGACGTCGGCCGTGCAGGCGGCGGGGTCGTGCCGCACGTCGATCCCGAGCCGCGCCAGGCTGTCGATCATCACCACGGTGTCGGTGCAGTCCAGCACGCCGGTGAGCCGGGAGGGGCCTTCGGCAAGCGCCGCGACCACGAGCGCCCGATTGGTGAGGCTCTTCGAGCCGGGGGGACGAATCGTTCCCTTCACCGGTGCGGACACGGGGGCGATGGCAAGCGGTTCGGACATTGCCGGGCGACTTTCCCTGTCGAGCAGGAGCAACGGCGAGAAACGGAACAGCCAGCATAGCAGTCCGCCGTCCCGCTCGAAAACAGACAGCCCTCCTGAAATGTGCGATCGCGGCCGCGGCCCATCCGGGCCGACGCATCCTGCCGATCTTGCGCAGTTTCACCGCGTCGGGCCACCACGGTCTGCGGGGCCGTGGAAGCAAGGTAGGGCCGGCTGTGCCGGCCGCACGATGAACGATCTACGTAGCATGAAGACCGCGGCTCGCCCAATCATTCGTGCCAAAAAGCGATGATGCGTTCACGGTGCGACGTGGTATGATGCCGGCCATCGTCACGGGGCCGCCATCCGGCCGGCACACACGGGCGGACGGAGGCGACTGCTGCCGTTCACGCTTCGGAACTCGATGCGGAGATCCTGCCATGCCGAACTGGCGGCGCGCGTTCGGTCCACCGCTGGGTGCGCGCGGAGGTCTATCCTGCTCACTGGGCTTGCGGGAACGACTCCCGCACGCTCGACTTTCGCGCGATCGAGCACACGGTGGGGGAGTGAATCGGCATGGTCGACGTGTCCGCGACGAGGCCGCGTCCGCAGTCTGGCCGGCACCGCCGGCCCTACCTTGCTTCGGCGACGCGGTGCCGGTCCGCGAGGGGGAGCTGCCGGTGTTCTGGGCCTGCGGCGTCACTCCGCAATCGATCGCGATGGCGGCGAAGCCCCCGCTGATGATCACGCACAGCCCGGGCTGCATGTTCGTGACAGACATCAAGGAGGAGACGCTGGCGGCGGGATAGCGCCCGCGTGAGAGTGCCGCCGGCGCGACGGCTGGTTTAGTTCCTACCTGGTCGGCGGTGTGGCTGGGGTCGGAGCGCAGCGAAGCCCCGAGCTTTGTGCGATATTTCTTCCCCATCGAGGCGCGCCTCGGCGGCGATCGGGCTGAATCTTTTCGGAGTGGCTGGCGTGAGAGGCGGATCGCTGGGGCTGCGCTTCGCTCCGATCCCAGCCATCCACTCGACCCCAGCCTCACATCCGCCCGCGGAGCCCGGCCATGCGGCGGATCCGCGACTCCCGATGGGCACGCCCGGCTCGTCACCCTCTCCTGTACCGTCGCCGCCGGCTGCTCGACGACGACCGGCGCAAGCGGCCACGCCAAGCGAAAAGCCCCAGGCCCGCCAGGCCCCAGATGGCGAGGCTCGCCGGCTCCGGGACGGGTTGGGTTCCGGGATCAAGGGGGGTCGTCAGGCTGAAGGTGTCGCCCGCCCCAACCGTGGTGATGAACTGCCCCGTTTGACGATTCGTGACATCGACAAGTCCCGAGAGCACGTCGATCGTCGTGGTGCCGAATCCGCTCAGTTCGAAGTAGCTTATGGAGAACTCGGTGCCGCGTGGCGATGTTACCGCATTGGGCGTCCGGCCCTCCCACCGGCGGTCGCGGAATGGGTCGCTCAGGAAGTCGATCAAGCCGTTCAGCAGGTCAACGACGCTCCCCTCTTCCGTATCGGCCGCGAGCACGAACTCGGCATCGGGGCCGATGGTGACGACGACGCCATCCCGAAACGTGAGTTCCGCGAAACCATCAGCACCGGTGATGACGGTATCGCCCTGGGACAGACCAGTCCCGCGTATGGCCGGAATGACTTCGCCCGACGCCTTGCGCACCTGGACGGACCCTGCCACGTCGGTGACCACCACTTGTGGTTCTGGTTGCGTGAACTCGAGAAGCAGATCCAAGGCAATACTGGCGGCATCAGTCGGTACATTCTCGCCCGTGAACGGATCGACGACGGCCTCCGAGTTGGCCCCGAAGAACGCTGTGTACAGATAGTCGCCCGCAGGCAGGTTCCCGCTGTGCGAGATGGGGACTGTCCCGTCCGGGGAGACCTGGTTGGAGAAGATGCCTGGACCGCTGAAGGGCGACAGGCTCACGAAGGCTGAATTACCTGCAGTTCCTCTGACGCCTGCGATGCTGCCGGAGTGCCGAAAGTCCATCGCTGCGGTCAGGCTGACCGTGACGACCAATTCCGAGTTGCTGCTGCCAAAAGCACTCAAGCTGCCGCCAAGCGGGCTAGTCCCTGTATTTGTCAGGGAATTCGCTGAAGCGATCAGCCGCAGGGCCGATGCTGTCTGTTGCAGGTTCACGCGCGCGCTGAGCGATCCGCCCGAACCGAATTGGTCGTCAAAGCTCCGGTCGAGGCTCAGGTCGAAAGAGCCCGAGCCAGAGAAGTCCTGCCTCGCGTCCACACGCGCGCCTGGTCCACCGCCTGAAGCGTCTCCGAAAACGCGGACGTCGCCTCTGTGATCGACGAAGATCACGTCCGCGTCGGCCCGGGCGCCGCCGTCCAAGACGAGAAGGGCTGCGAAGATCGGCGAAAAGCGCCTGCAATAACGTGTGACCATGAAATCCACTCCTTCTCGCAGCTCGCGAAGCGCCGCGCGCTTCCGCGATGCTTGGGCGGTTTCCCTGCGATCGTCGCTTCAGCCTTTCTCCGAATGGCCGTCGCGCGCGGGCATGATCCCCTTGAACCAAAGGGATCTCCTGGCCGTTCAGCCGCAGGGACTTCCCACGACCTCATCCCGCTCTGCTCGACCCGGAATGTGCCGCTTCCGGGGGCGCATCGTCGCGATCGTCTCGGCCTTACCCCGTGAGGCGAAGACCTTCTTGACCGATGGATTGGAGGTTTGGGTGCGACTTCATCGTCCCGCCACTTCGCGTTCACCGATCCGCGTTTGGACGAGAGCCGCCTTTCCATTCGCCGCCGTTAGCAACAAGCGTGCCATTACCCGATATCCAATCCCTCGGGCTCGACCACGCAATCGCCGTATCACTCGTCGGTGTCGGGGGTTGCATTCTCCCGACGCGGCAGTGGGAGAATCTCCGGCCAGCAATGAAGCGCACACCAATGGGAACAAGCAGCGCAATTATGTGGGAACGCCCGGGAAAGCAACGAACGACCGAACGGCGGGGCAAAAGAGGGGGACATTCTACTTTTCGCAGGGTGGCCCCGACGCCGTTCAGGCGTCGGGGTCGCGTCCGCGACAAGAGGGCGCGCACTCCGGGCTCCTTCGTCGATGACGGCTCCTTCACGATTCGGCTCAGCGACCGACTTCCGTGTCGCCAGTTCGGCTGCCACCCTGCCGATTTCGATCCGTTTGCACCGATCGTCGTCGAGCAAACGGCGGCGACGGCAGTGCGAGAAGCTGACGAACCGGGCGTGCCCTTCGGAGTCGTAGACCCGCCGCATGGCCCGCGCTCCGTGGGCACTCGGAGTTCTGGCCTTGAATTGTGCCAGCAGACGAGGCCGGCCGAAAGCGGGGTGGGAAGTCGAGTGCGCCTCCTCTTGTCGCTGACGCGACCCCGACGCCTGATAGTCGTCGCGTCGTCGCGTGCCGGCTGAAACGCACCTTGACCGGAACCGGACCTGTCGGAATAATCCGGCCCCTCGCCTCCGGCCCGGTTCGGACGGCAAACGACGAGAACGCTTCCGATGCCGGAGATCGACATGCCGGACGACAAGTCCGCCCGCCTCGCCTGTGTCTGCTCCGCCGTGATGTCCGCCGCGTGCCTGCTTCCGGGGTGCGCTTCACCCTATCACGCCGACCGGGGCGCTCTCGTCGGCGGACTGACGGGAGCTGGCATCGGCACGCTGGTCGGCTCCGGGGGTGGCCATCCGGTCGCCGGGGCGCTGATCGGCGGCGGCGTCGGCACGCTCACCGGGGCGGTCATCGGCGACTCGATCGACAAGAAGGAGGCCCGGCGCCAGGCGGAGATCGAAGCGGCCATGGGCCGTCCGCTGCCCCCCGGGGCCCTCATGGTCGATGACGTGATCGCGATGACGCAGGCGGGAGTGAGCAAGGAGGTCGTCGCGAGCCACGTCCGCGCGCAGGGCGTGGCCGCGACGCCGACCGCCCACGATCTGATCCGCATGCAACAGGCGGGAGTGGACGCCACGGTGATGCAGGCGATGCAGGCGACGCCGGCTGTCACGCGCGTCGTCCAAGCGCCGCTGCCGCCGCCGGTGATCGTCGAGGAGCACTACTACCCCTACCCACCCCCGCCGCCGTGGTGGCATCGGCCGCGCTATCATCGCCCGCCGCCGCGGCCGGGGATCAGTTTCGAGTTCTACAGCCGGCGGTGAACGTGAAAACACCAACACGGAAAATCGTCCCATGATGATCGGCGCCGGGCTGACGCCCGCCGAGTATCTCGCCCGCTGTGCCGCGGAGTTCGAGCGGCTCGATCTCCGCCAGGCGGAGCGGCTGGCGGACGACGTGTTCTCCGCCTGGGAAAACGGGCGGTTCGTCTTCCTCTGCGGGAACGGCGGGAGCGGCTCGAACGCGTCGCACTTCTGCGAAGACCTCGGCAAGAGTTCGCTCGTGCGGGAGGACTTCACGAACGACGCGGCCAAACGGCTCAAGGTGCTCAGCCTCACCGACAACACCCCCTACATTCTCGCGTGGGGGAACGACGAGGGCTTCGACCGCGTGTTCGTCGAGCAGCTCAAGAACCTTGCCTCCCCCGGCGACGTGCTGATCGCGATCAGCGGCAGCGGGAACAGCGCGAACATTCTCTCGGCCGTCGAATGGGCCAACCGCCACGACCTGCGGACGTGGGGCGTGACCGGCTTCACCGGCGGCAAGCTGAAGGATCTGGCGCAGAACTCGCTGCACGTTCCGCTCGACGACATGGGGATGGTGGAGTGCATCCACCTGCTGCTGTTCCACTGGGTGCTCGACGACGTACACGGCCGGATCAACGGCGTGGGCCGCTACGCGGGGCGGCGGCGGCAGACCGACGCCCCCGCCCGCCGGGCCGCATGAGGGCGCACGACGCACTTTGCGAATTGCGGAGCGCCGGTCCCCTCTCCCCCGCCAAAGCCGAGGGAGAGGGGACCGCGCGCGGGCCTCGATTTGCCTTTGCTGGCGGAACGCGTCGTCCGGAGCTCACTTCACTTTCTGCGCCAGCAGCCAATCTTGCAGGATGACCTGGTCGATGAACGGGGCGCGGAGGAGGGCGGCGTCTTTGCTCAATAGACTGCGCAGCCAGGGGCGGGAGCGGCGGACGAGGTGCGACATGGCCCGCATCCCGAAGCCTCCCAGCGTCCGCGCGTTGAGTTGCGTCGCCACGTTGTTGCTCAGCCGCGCGTACGTCGCCGGGACGATGTTCGGCTCCGGTCCCACGTGGACCACGAGTTCCACTCCTTCCGACAGCGTCCGCTCGATCACGTCCCACAGCCGCTGCGGATGATCGACCCACCGCATCAGGATCGAGCGGCTGTTGATCTCGTCGTAGCTGGCGTCCCCCGTCACGCAGGAGAGGACCGCCGGCCTCGGCTTGACGAAGCCCCCCGCCGCGGTCTGCATCAGCACGCCGGCCCGGTTGGGGATGTTCCGCTGCCAGGTGATCGGCGTGTGCATCGGCGGCCAGCGGTGGGAATTGGCCCGGAGATGGATCGGCGCCGGAAGCACGTCGTGCATCGTGTCGCGGAACCGCGGGACCGTCTCCCCCTGCCCCAGGAGCAGCACGGAGTTCGGCGACAGGAACGACATGATCGAGATCACGCCGTGCCCTTCCGCGGTGAGCTCGAGGCAGTGCCGCTCGACCTTGCGGAGGTCGAGCGCCGGCCCGCGGGAGAAGAGGACCCCCATCTCGACGTCCTGCGCGAGGTCGGCCGCGTCCGGCGCGAGCTCGAGCAGCGGCTCGAGCACGGCCTCCATCTCGAACACCCCCGCCGCGGCGACCGCGGAAATTTCCCCCAGGCTGTAGCCGAACGCGAACCGCGCCTCGTCGATCGCCCCGCCGAAGAACGTCCGCAGCAACTCGATCTCCGCCAGCGAGACGGCGACGGACAGCGCGATGTCCTCGGGATAGCTGGCGAGCGTCGAGGGGGCCTCGCGGCGGACGCGCTCCGCGAGATGGACCGCCCGGCCGGTCGCCTCGGAACAGGCTTCCGAGGCGCGGTGCAGATAGCCGGCGACGGTCGGCCCGTAGCTCGGATGCGCCAGCAACTCCGGCGTGCGGCCGAGGTTCGTCACGTTGTAGCCGCGGAAGGCGAACGCCGCCGAGCGGATTCGCTTCGGCAATTCCGCCCCGAGGCGCCCCGCGACCGCCATCTCGACGGAGGGCGTCTCGGCGACCGGCGGCGGCGGAGCGATTGCGACCGGCGGCGCGGCGTCATCGACCGGCGGCGGCGCCGTCGTCTCGGGAGGAGCGGCGGATGGGACGGATTCGGTCATTGATCGGTGCGCCGGATTTTCGGCATCAATCGGCGTGAGAGGACGCCCACGAGAACAACTAACAACAGCATCGCGCCCATTCGGGCCAATGCCTCCGGAAATCCGGCCACGCCGGCCTTGAACAGAAGCCAACCTACGATCAGTCCAATGGACAAGATGTTTAATATCCAATCGCGGAACTTGTGTCGTTGCCACGTGCTTGCCCAGGTCACAAGCGCGAGAGTGCCGACGCCTCCGACAGCCAGCTTGAGCGCGAATACGACATCAACGGCGATCGCCAACACGATCGACAGGACCGTCCACCAGGCAGCGGCGCCATGGAAGTACTGCCACGGTGTAATGATCTGCTCGTGGATCCGCAGGCGGCGGATGACCACTGCCAGAATGATCGTCAGGCACCAAAGCGTGGCGAGGAGCGCGACTTGCGGCGACATGATGTGATTCCTCGATCGCTTCTGCCACCGTCCGTGGATACCGCACTCTGCCTCGTCGTTGCGGCCCGATATGGAACCCTTTCAGGGTTCGTCATCCATCATGCGTCGCCTGACCCAGGGTGCGCTCGCATTCGCTCGCGACCCTGGGCTGCGGAATGCAACCCCTTCGGGGTTGAGATCTCGGATTGCGCACGAATTCGAGACTGGAACGCCCGCGAAAGCGACGCTACTGCACGACATCCCGCGCTCGTTGGGTCATTCGGACTTAGTCCTTCGATATTCATTCGTCATTCAGCTCTTCCAAGTTCGCGGCAAGCGCGTCATGCCCGCGAAGGCGGGCATCCAGCGGCGGCGCGCACACGAAGCTGGATTCCCGCCTGCGCGGGAATGACGAAGTCGTGATCCTGGAAGTACTCTCATTCGTTATTCGGACTTCGACATTCGACATACCCCGCGTCCGCGGAGTCATACAGCCCCGCCAACTCCGCCTCGTAGCGGTCGATGATGTGCCGCCGGCGGAGCTTGAGCGTCGCCGTCAATTCCCCTTCCTCGACGCGGAACGGCCGCGACAGCAGCAGGAACCGCCGGACGCGTTCCGGCCGGCTGAGCGGTTGCATCGCCCGCTCGATGCGCTCGGCGAAGAAATCATATACCGCGGGGCCGCGCAGGAAATCTCCCTCCGCGGCGAGTTCGCCGCCGATTTCTTCGAGCCTCGATTCGAGCAGCGCGAGGTTCGGCACGATCAACGCGCTCACGAACGGCCGCCCGTCGCCATACACGACCGCCTGGTCGATGAATTCGTCGGCGACCAGCAGCCGCTCGACTTCCGCCGGGGCGACGTTCTTCCCGCCGGAGGTGACGAGGATGTCCTTCTTGCGGTCGGTGATGGCGAGGAAGCCGTCGCCGTCGATCCGCCCCACGTCCCCGGTGTGCAGCCAGCCGTCGCGGACCGCCTCGGCGGTGGCCTCGGGGTTCTTCCAGTAGCCGCGCATCACGTGGGGTCCTTTCGTGAGAATCTCGCCGTCCTCGGCGATCTTCACTTCGACCTCGGGGAGCGGTCGGCCGACGGTTCCGATCCGCCAGGCGTCGTGCGCGTTGAAGCTGATGACCGGCGAGCTTTCGGTGAGGCCGTAGCCTTCGAGCAACAGCAGCCCCGCCTCGATGAACCCTTCGCACACGTGCCGGGGAAGCGGCGCGCCGCCGGAGCTCAACTGGCGGATGTTCGGTCCGAACAGTTTGTGGAGCGCCGCGCGGCGGTCTTCGGCGGGGAGGTGCTCGACGCCGCTCCAGACCTTCTCGTAAAACCGGGGGACGGCGGTGAGCCACGTCGGCTGGAAGCGGGCGAGGTCGGCGACGAGCGCGTCGATCGAGTCGGACATCGCGAGCGTCGCCCCGGCGAGCATCGTCACATACAGATCGACCGTGCGGGCGTAGATGTGACTGTACGGCAGCCAGCTCGACAGCAGGTCGTCCTCGCCGATTCGCGAGATCGTCTTCGTGCCGGCGGCGTTCGACAGCAGGTTGCCGTGCGTGAGCATCACCCCTTTGGGAGGACCGGTCGTGCCGCTGGTGTAGATGATCGTCGCCAGGTCGTCCGGCGCGAGGGCGGCTTCGCGGCGGCGGACTTCGCCGGCACGACCGGCGGCGCGCCCGCGGTGCACGAGCTCTTGCCAGGTCAAGTACGTCCCGCCCGCCGGGGGGGACGTAGTGCGCGCGAGGGACATCTCGTTGGTGCATGCCGCTTCACTCGCAGAACCGGCGTGGGAATGATCCTCCGAGCGAGACGCCCCGGGTACTGGAGACCTTGCTGGTGCGCGCCAGGTCCCGTCCGGCGGACGGGACCTACTGTCGAAGCACACCACGAACTCGACGCCCGGCAACCTCGGCAGCGCCGCCGCGAGCTTCTGCATCTGCTCCGCGCCGCCGACGATCACGCCGCGGGCCTCGCTGTGGGCGAGCTGGTACTCGGCCTGCTCGGCGGTGAGCGGCGCGTGCAGCGGGACGTCGACCGCGGCGGCGGAGAGGACCGCCAGGTCGGCCAGCAGCCATTCCGGCCGGTTCGGCGAAAAGAGCGCGACGCGGTCGCCGGGGGCGATCCCGAGCTCGATCAATCCCGCCGCCGCCCCGTCGATCGCGCGGCGGCAAGCGTTCCACGACAGCGCGTGGTCGACTCCGTCGCGGACGAAGCGGACCGCCGCGCGCGGGCCGAGCCGCCGGCAGACTTCGCGGTGCGTGGCCGGCAGGCTGGCGTTCATGCTCGGTCCTTGAGGGCCGCCAGCGCCCGCCGCGCCGCGGCGCGTCCCGACCTCACCAGCTCTTCGCAGGTCGAGAAGTCGAACCACTCGACGCCGAACACGTCCGGCCGGATGACGAGGTCGGCCATGTGCCGCACGTGCTTGCGGAACAGGGCCTCTCCAATCTCATCCATCCGCATCAGCACGTCAAGCGCGGTTTCGCACTTGTCGAGGAACCGCATCTCGGAGCTGACGTCGACCGCCAGCACGAACTGCGGATCGTAGGAGCGGGCGATCGTCGTCGGGAGCGAGCAGAACACGCCGATGTCGCACAAGTTCATCCCGTCGATCTCGATCGGCGGGAAAATTCCCGGCAGCGACGCCGAGGCGCGGACCGCGTCGCGCAAGGGGCCGTTCTCCAGCACGACCTGATGCCCGCTCCGCAGATCGACCGTCACGATCGACAAGGGAATCTTCGCGTCGGCGATGTCGGCGTCGGGCAGCAGGTGATCGACCACGTCCTTGAGGATCAGCCCCGGCAACAGCGACGGCGTGCGGATCACGCGGTGAAAGAGCTGGTTCGCGCGGAGGTATTGCTTCACCCGCTGGTACCAGGTGAAGACGCCGCCGGTCGCGATCTCCTGTCCCCGCGGATGAGAGCCGAACAGCACCTGCTGGTGCGCCTGGAACTCGGGGGACATGAGGTAGTCGAGCGCCTTCTTCTGCACGGCGTGGATGTCGGCGTCGAAGGCGCACATCGCGCCGGCGAGACTGCCGATGCTCACGCCGACGATCCGCTCGATCTCGAAGCCGAAGTCGCGGACGACCTCGACCGCGCCGAGATGCGCCACCCCGCGGGCCCCGCCCCCGCCGAGGGCGAGCGTGATCTTCGGCAAGGGGGGCTGTTCGAGACGGGGCCTGGCGCCGAAGAAGGCCAGCTGGGTGCGGAGCGCCCGCATCAGCCGCGAGGCGGCGTTGGGGTGGGAGTTGGCGGGTCGGGGGCGGGGAGGGGGCACGGGAAGAGTGGTCAGTGGGCGGTGGACAGTGGACAGACGGTGGACGAGATGTGAATTCTTACTGCCCACTGCCCACTGTCCACTGTCCACTGAGATTCTCGAACACCGTCGCCACTCCCTGTCCCTGGCCGACGCACATCGTGGCGATGCCGTACCGCGCGCCTTCGTCGCGCAGCCGGTGGATCAACGTCGTGGCGATCCGCGCGCCGCTGGCGCCGAGGGGGTGGCCGAGGGCGACCGCGCCGCCGCGGGTGTTGACCCGCTGCTCGTCGATCCCCAGCAGCTTCAGGCAGGCGAGCACCTGGACGGCGAACGCCTCGTTGATCTCGATGCAGTCGATGTCGTCGAGTTTCAGCCCCGCGCGGTGGAGCGCCTTGTGGACCGCCGGAACGGGGCCGATCCCCATTTCCTCGGGCGCGACCCCCGCCACTGCGTGCGCGACGACGCGGGCAATGGGCTGCATCCCCAATTCGTTCGCCTTCTCTTCCGACATGACGAGCAACGCCGCCGCGCCGACGCTCAACGGCGAACTGCTCCCCGCCGTCACCGAGCCGCCCGCCGGGTTGAACGCCGGAGGCAACGCGGCGAGCGCCTCGCGCGTGGTATCCGGGCGAATGCACTGATCGACGGTCACGCGGACCTTCTGCCCTTGGGCATCGTGTCCCCACGTCGGAACGATCTCGCGGGCGAACTGCCGCTTCTCGGTCGCTTCGGCCGCGAGCGTGTGGCTGCGGAGGGCGAACTCGTCCTGCGCCTCGCGGGGGATGCGGTACTTGCCGGCGAGGTACTCGGCCGTCAGCCCCATGTTCATGATCCCTTCGCTGTGCCGCTGGAACAGCGACGGGCACGGGTCGTATCCCTTGTTCATGGGGACATGCTCCATGTGCTCGACGCCGCCGGCGATCTGGACGTCTTCGCACTCGCCGGCGATCGACAGGGCGCAGTCGTTGATGGCGGTGAGGCTCGAGGCGCAGTTGCGGTTGATCGTCACGCCGCCGGTCTCGACGGGCAGCCCGGCGACAAGCGCGATGATGCGAGCGACATCGAACCCCTGCTCCCCCTGCTGCTGCACGCACCCCCAGCGGACGTCCTCGACAAGCGCCGGATCGATCCCGGTCCGCTCGACGAGCGCCGCGACCAGCCCCGCGGAAAGGTCCTCGGCGCGGACGTTGCGGTAATACCCATTCTCGGGCGAAGCCTTCGCGACGGGCGTTCGCAGGGCGTCGATGACGACGGCGGATTTCATGGGAGAGTCCTTTCGGTGGAAGCCGACTGCGACGACGTTTCACCACGGATCGCACGGATAGGCACGGATTTCCGATTTGTGATCCGTGCCCATCCGTGAGATCCGTGGTCGTTCGTCAAACCACGATCCAATCATCTCCATTCACGATCTGGTACGACTCGTAATGCTCATTGGAATCGCTGATCTCGACTTCCTCGCCGTTCGAGAATTTCAGCACGACCGTTCCGGGCGGAATGACCGACGCCGCTCGAATCCTGGACTCGAGCAATCCCACCATGAACGGGGCCGCCGCTCTCGGATTCGTGAGGCAGCTCGCGACGCCCTCGGGAGTCCGATGCTCTATTTCGGTTTCGATCGTGACGCGAACGTTCCCATCGAAGTTGAGGATCAGTTCGTTCGCCCCGATGCAGACTTGAATCAACTCCTGCCCTACGAGGCACGGCAATCGCATACTAACTCTTGGAGCCGAAAAGGACTTGCGCGAGGTAGT
>JBBDNU010000143.1:0-17870 GCA_040877365.1 Planctomycetales bacterium | reverse complement strand
CCGGCTCGGCGGCGTGCAGCGTTCCCGATCCGCACGCGAGCCGAAAGATCGCGCCCGCCACCACCAGTCCCGACCAGAGCGCCCGCGATCTCGAGAGGGTTCTCATTTCGTCTTCTCCGATGAGGCCCGAAGCGATGGCCCGTCGCCCTCGCCGACTACTTCAAGGAAACGGTGTTTCCGATATAGGTACGGCAGCCGGAAGTCCCTGTCAAGCGCCTCGAGCGGTTCGGGTTGCGACCCGGACGCCAGGCCGTTCCGCCCCGGCCTTGCGAAGTCCCGATCGAAAAAAAACGCAGGGACGAACGCTCGCGCGCTCGTCCCTGCGAAGGACCGAACACAATGGCCGCAGCCGATCACGGCGTCGGCAGCGGGGCGGCGACCACCGCGGCGGCCGTCGGCATCAGCGTGAAGCTCAGCGGGTCCGTCGCCGCGCCGTCGCCGCGGACCACGACGATCTCCGCCGCGGCCGGAGCGGCGAGCTGCAACCCGGGCAGCGCGATCCGCACGCCGAGGTCGTACCAGCCTTCCGTGACCGCCTCGAGCTCGAGGCCGCCGACGAAGACCAGCACGCGCCCCGGCTCCGGGCCGAGCCCTTCGCCCGCGAGGTTGATCGCCGAGCCGGCGGGGGCCGCGTCCACGTCGGCGGCGAACAGGGCGGGATCGACCGGGAACACGTCGACCCGGGCCATGATCTGGCCGTTGTTCTCCTCGAACGCCTCGACGATCTCCCGCCGCGCGTCGATCAGCACGTGCAGCTTGTCGAATGGGACCGCGTGCCCCGCGGCGTCGCGGTTCATCACGTTCGCCTCGAAGGGGAGGCGGATGTCGACCGCCTGGATCGCCCCCGCCGGCATCGAGTCGACCCGCACGCCGGCCTGAGGCAGCGTCGCCGAAGGCACGTCGTCGTTCGACGCCAAGAGCATCACGTCGAACTGATGGAGCATGTCGACCGCGCTGTTGTTGCGGAACCAGACCCGGTACCGCGGGCCGAGCTTCTGCTCGGGATGCCCGGGATCGACGAACCGCACCGCGAGCAGTTGCAGGTCGAGTCCCACCGGCACGTGAACCACCGGCACATCGACCCACGTCCCGCACACGACGATCGGCAGAGGCCGCCAGATCGGATAGTGCCAGTGCACCCACGGGCCGCAGGGGTCATAGCAGATCGGCCGGCAATAAATCGGCCGCGGATCGCACACCGGGTAGCAGTAGTCCCACCAGCACCACTGGACCCACGGGTTCCAGCAGGGCGCCCAGCAGTACGACGGGTAGCACTGGGGACCGGGATACCAGCAGCCGAAATGGTTGTGCTGGAAGTCCTTGGTCACCGGTCCGCAGAACGCGCGGTCGTGCCAGCCGCCTTGCTTCTGCAACCCGCCGAACAGGTCGAGCCGGCGGGCGACGTCCCCCTGCTTCTTCAGGTCGAACTGCTGGCCGAGGTCCATCTTCCGGCCGTTCGCGCTGCCGAGGACGTTGGCGAGGTTTCCGCCCTTGAGCTTGTCGGCGAGGTTCGGCCGCGGCCTCACGTCGGCGACCTTCTGCAGGTCGGGGATCTTCATGCCCGGCTTCAGACGGGCCGGGTCGATCGAGATCGGCTTCACCGGCACGTCGAACCGCGGCTTGTCGCCCTTCGGCGAGAGGTCGACGATCTTCCCCGGTTTGGTGAGGATCGGGTTCGTGAGGCTCGGCTTGGTGAGATTCGGCTTCGGGAAGCCCGGCGTCGTCCGGATCGGATTGTTGACGATGGGAGTCTTGAAGTCGGGCTTGATCGTTCCGGGCTTGATCGTTCCCGGCTTGATCAGCTCGGGCTTGAACTGGCCGGTGTTCTTGGGGAACGTGTCCACGATCCGGCCCGGAGTCGCCGGTTTGCCGGGAAGCGTCATGTTCGGCTGGAACCCGCCACGCTGCGTCGGGGTGGTGATCACCTGGGGCTTCAGCGACGGGAAGTTCGTCCGCGACGAGCCGAGGCCCTGCTGCGGCATGAACTTGCTGGACTGGATCATCGGCTGCTGCGGCTGGGCGAATTGCGTCGGCCGCGCGAACGACTGGGACTGCATGCCGGTCGGGGGTGAGAAGCTCCCCTGGAACTTCGAAGCGCCGCCGAACATCGTCGGTCCGCTCCCCCGCCGGCCGGCCGCCTGGACTGCCGCGTGATCGAGCAACAAGGACATCACCGCCGTGGCGAGCACGGCCTGGGACCACCTGCCGAGCGAAGTCTTGCGAGTCGTCATGGCTCCCCCTCCTCCATCTCGTGACCGTGAAATGAAAATGCCCGCAACGGGAGAGTGCGGAATGCGGGAATCGTGCCGACGGTCGGCGGAAGACGGTTGATCTCATTCTGAACAATTGATTTAAGATACTTCCACTGCACGATTTACGATTTAAACTCCTGCTGGCGAGACGAGCGGACATTAGTCTATCCGACGTCACTGTAAGATGTCATACGGATAACACAAAGGATGGCCTGATGATATCATATAGAATACAACATGGAGCACATGTTCTTCATGTCGAGAGTCTCGTTCCTCATCAGACCGGCTTCGCAAAATCGCCTTTGTCTTCGCGGGCCGCGTTGGTATTCTCCGCCCGCCGAGTTGCCGGCCGGTCCTCCCGGCGGCTGCGACCTTCCGTGAGTAAAAGGAACAGGCCGATGCTGCGACTCGTCCGCGGGCTGCTGTGCCTCGCACCGTTGTGCGTCGCCGGCTGCGGGTGGGAGGACGAGGCCGAAGAAGCCGAAGTCCCGGCGCTCGAGGCCGCGACGACGGCGCCCCCGAAAGCGCCTCTGCTGGAGGAAGAGCGGCTCGAGTTGAAGCTCGCGCCCGGAGACCGCTTCCCGCTGATGAAAACGGTCGAGCAGACGATCACGCAGGGCCGGGGAGCGGAGGGGAGCGAGAGCCGGTCGCTGCTCGAAATGCTGCTGGCGATCACCGTCGAGGACGTCCAGCCCGACGGGCGGAAGCTGCTCGGCGTGCGCTACCAGCGGGTGCGGTACGTGCAGGACGTCGCGGGGGAGCGGGTCGAGTTCGATTCGGCCGCGCCGCCGCATTCCGTCCCGCTGGCGGCGGAGCCGTACCGGCGGCTCGTCGACAACGGGTTTTCGTTCTGGCTCGGAGCGGACAACCGCGTCCGCGACCTGGTGGGCTTCGACGAGTTCCTCCGGCGGTGCGTGCAGGACGTGCCGATCGCGCAGCGGGCGGACGTGCTCGCCCGGTTCTCGCGGACGACGTCGGAAGAGGGGATTGCGAACTTCATCGACGACAGCATCGGGATCCTGCCCTACGCGAGCGAGCGGGGAGAGCGGGCGAGCGTGGTGCGGGAAGGCTCGACGTGGAGCCGCGAGCAGCGCTTCGAGCAGCCGCTGCCGGTTTATCTCCGCACCGACTACACCCTCCGCCGGCTGACGGGCGAGGTGGCCCACGTCGACGTGCTGGGGACGATCGGCCCCTCGACGACCTATCGGCCGACACAGGAGGCGGCGGACGGCGTCCGGATTCGCATCCGCAACGGGCATTCCTTCGGCTCGTGCACGATCCGCCGCGACACGGGATTGCCGGTCGAATCGCGGATCGAGCGGCTGTTCGACATGACGGTGCTCGTTCCGGGCGGGGGAGAGTTCGAGCAGCAGAAGCGGATCGTGACCACGATCCGCACGTTTCCGCAACAGGCGCAGGCGACGGCCGCGGCGACGGGCGGCGAGGAAGCCGAAATCCGCCGCTGAGGATGGCGTCGGTTGGCCGGGGTTGGAGCGAAGCGAAACCCGGCGTTGGAGTACAGCTTCAGGCTGTCGCCAGGCCCGTGGCGGAATTCGCAAGAATTCCCACGGCGCGGCGGCGCTACGACGCGCTACTCGTCGCCGCCGTGGGTGGAATCCGCCTCCCGCGCGAGGCCCAGCAGTCGGAGCCAGCGGTTCCCGCGGGGATGGGCGGCGGCGTCCTCGTCGGGAGCGGAAGCGCCGCCGGCGAGTTCATATTGCCGCGCGAGCCGGCGGATCTGGTCCTCGCGGATCCGCAATATCCTCTCTTCTCGCGCGAGGCGGGCGCGCTCCATGGAGAACTCGATCTCGGCCAGACGCAGATTTTCTTCGAGCCGTTCCGCGAGCGTCGCCAGCCGCTCCCGCAGCTCCTCCGGCGCGTGTTCGAGCGTTTCCGCGTCGATCGGCCCGTCGCGGCGGGCGCGCTCGCTGCGGAGCTTGCGGATCAGCCAGGCGATGTATTCGTCCCGGACACGGATCGCGGCGGTGAGGGCCTCGGCATCGGAGGCCTCGAAGTCGACCGGCTCCGGAACAGGGGGTTCGTCGCCCGGCTCCGGGACCGGCTCCTCCTCGAGCGACTCGCCTGCGGGGGGGAATTCGGGCGGGACGGCCACGCCGTCCTCCTCGGCGATCGCCGCGGGCGCGCGTTCGTGGCGCTGCTCGTGTCCGCCGACGATCCGTCCCGCGACCAGGTCGCGCAGCTCGGCGATCTGCATCTCGATCTGGCCGAGCGTCGTCGAACCGTGCAGCTCGCGCCATTCGTCGAGCGCCTCGTGCAGCTCTTCGAGCAGTCCCCGCTGTCCTTCGACGAGTTCCGGCGGAACAGCGCCTCCGCCTCCGCCGTCGTGGTGGCGGCCGGTGCGGCGGACCCGGTCGAGCTGCTCGGCGGCCTGCTCGAGCCGCTCGGTGAGGGCCACGACGAGGCACTCTTTTTCGCGGAGGCGCGTCCGCAGGGCCTCGGCGTCGAGGGCCTCGTCCGTCGGCGGGCAGGCCGCGGGCGCTGCCGGTGGGGCCGGGTGGCGGTGCCTGTTCGTCATGATGGCCTTCGGGCGGTCGGGGATGGTCCCACACTGGGACCGGCCCCGCTGCGGTCGGGGAACCAGCGATGAAAGCGTAGCTTCCATCCTCTTGCACCGCGGCGTGTTGCGGAAAATCGACGCAGGTTGTCCGCTCCGGCTGGGGCGGTCGCACCGGCCGCTCCGCAGGCGCCGATTCCGTCGAAACCGCGGGTCGGATCGGGATTGTGGCCTTTCCGGCAGCCCACTAATATCCTCCCTCTCTCACGCCGGCCGGAACGGCCGGATCAATTCGTCCGTACACCAAGACGCTCCGCAGCAGCCGCCCGATCGCGATGAAAATCGTTCGACAGACAATCCGGCTCGCCGTTTGGGCGTGGCTGCTGTCAGCCGCGGCCCTCGCGCGCGCCGAGGGGCCGGGAGGGGCGTCGATCCTGCACCTGTCCAACGGCGACCGGCTGTCCGGCCGGGAAGTCCGCGTGGATGACGGCCGCTTGTTCTGGCAGCTTCAGGACGGGCCGGAAATCGCGATCCCGTTGGCGGCCGTATGGCGGATCGAGCGGCAGGCATCTCCCGCCGCCCCCCCGGCCGATCCCGGCTGGACGAGCCGTCACGCGACTTCGGTGAGCGATTCCACGAACGGCAGCGCCAATGCGAGCGACAGGGCTTCCGGCGACGCGACGCCCGCAGTGAAGGGGGACGCCGCGACGGCGGCGGAACCCGCCGACCGCGAAGAAGGGACGATCCTTCCCGCGTCGCTGCTGCAGCCGGAAACCCCCTTCGTGGGGCCGCCGGCCCCCGGACAGGCGTTCCTCCCTCCGCCCGGCATCCGGCTGCGGCCGGTCGAGGATCCGGACGCGATCGACGAGACCGACAGCTACTTCGCGTCGGCTTGGAATGCGATCCGCGTCCGCTCCGCGAACTTCTACGACGGATTCACGGACTGGACGGAGCAGATCGAATTCGGCGGCCGCACGTTGAGCGGGAACACGGAAGAGGATTACATCACTGCCGGCGCCAAGTTCGCGCGGACGACGCTCGAACAGTCGTCGCTGCTCGAATTCGGCGGCCAGTGGAGCCAGTCGGACGGGCAGGCGCGATCGAACCGCTGGTGGGGCAACGGGACCGTCGACTACAACAAAAAGGGGAACTGGCTGTTCTTCATGACCACGAAGAATGAATACGACGAGTTCGAGAACCTGGCCTGGCGCGGCACGCTCGCGGCCGGTCCCGGATACCGGGTCGTCAACGAGCCCGAGCGGCGGTTCATCCTCCGGGCCGGCCCCGCCGTCACCCGCGAGATCTACAACAACCCCGACCGGGACCGGGCGACGGCCGACATCCTCGGCGAGTTCGAGGTCCTGGCGCCGGTGTTCTGGGACCGGCTGGTGTGGGAGCACAAGACGACCGCGATCCCCAGCGTCGAGGACTTCGAGATCATCCGCATCACGACGGCGAGCGGCCTGTCGCTGAAGCTGGACAACGACGCCCGCTGGCACGTGAAGCTCGGCTTCCGGCACGAATACAACTCGCAGCCCAATCCCGACCGCCTCCGCAGCGACTACACGACGAGCCTGTTCCTCGTCTACAGGCGGCAATAGGCAATAGCACGTCCCGCCCGCTCGCAGGCCGGCGTCGCGCAAGGCCCGATCCACGAGGCGGTGGATGTGACGATCGACTTCGTCGATCGTCCGCTGGTGGGCCGGCAGCGACATCCAGCAGTGCTGGAACCCACCGGGCCGCTTCGATTGGAACGCTCGGAAGGCGGCAAGTCGAAGGGAAATCACACCGAATGGGGACTTGCCCGATCCGGTCCCCGCGAAATTTGCCGACTGTTCCGCGGCTCGCGTGCCCCCTACAGTTGAATCATCGGTGCGGCCAGCCGCTGCTCCCCCCGATGGCCGCGCATCGTTCGCGCGAGTTTGCGCAACAAGGAGTCGGCAACATGAAACTGCACTTTGGAACCCACGGAATCGTGGCGGGCGCGTTGATCGCGGGCCTGGTCGGTTGGGGACTCGCTCCGGGATCGGCCCAGGAGCCCCTTCTGCCTCCGCCTGACGGCGCGTTTCCGCAGAACCAGGAACAGGAAGAGGAATTCGAAGCGCTCACGAGCGGCCCAGTCCATGAGGCGTTCGCCGAGCACTACAGCATCGATCCGACCCCTGGCCTCGTCGTGCAGAAGGAGCCGCCGGAGCCGATCGACGAAGTCCCCCCCGACGCGATGCCCGAAGGGGAGAATGTCGTGTGGATCCCCGGCTATTGGGGCTGGGATCCGGTGCAGCAGGACTTCGTGTGGGTGAGCGGCTTGTGGCGGAACGTGCCGCCGAATCAGCGGTGGGTCCCCGGCTACTGGATGAGCGTGGAGGGGGGCTTCCAATGGATTTCCGGCTTCTGGACGAACGCCGGCGCGGAGGACCTGGGTTATCTCCCGTATCCGCCGGAGAGCCTGGAGCAGGGGCCGAACATCGCCCCGCCGAGCGGCGATTACTTCTGGGTCCCGGGGCTGTGGATCTGGCAAGGCGGCGACTACGCCTGGCGGCCCGGCTACTGGGCCCCCGCGCACGAGCAGTGGGTGTGGATGCCCGCGCGTTACGTGTGGACGCCCTATGGCTGCATCCACTCCGACGGTTACTGGGACTACGCCTTGTTCCAGGATCGCGGGCTACTGTTCGCGCCGGTCTATTTTCCGCGGCCGATCTACCGCACGCCGGGCTTCCGCTACGTGCCTCAGGTGGTGATCCGCACGGACAGCCTGCTGATCAGCCTGTTCGTGAGTCCTCGGTACAACCATTACTACTTCGGCAATTACTACGCCGGCAACTTCGGCGACTTCCCGCTTGTTCCGTGGCACAGCTATGCGAGTCGGCGAAGCTACTACGATCCGCTGCTGACGTACCACCAGTGGTCCTATGCCCGGCGGAACATCGACTTCGTGGGCCGGCTGCAATCGTGGAACCGCTTCTTCGTCGACCACGAGGACCGGCGACCGTCGCGGACGTTCCGCCAGCAACGGCAGCTCGTGTCGCGGCTCGGGCCAGACGCGGACGGCTCGCAGAGGCGGGCGATCGAACTCGCGCAACCGCTCGCGCAGCTCGCCGCCGCGGATGATGTCCGCGGCCGCCGGTTGCAGCGGGTCAGCCAGCCGGAGCGCGATCAATTCGTGGCGACCGCGCGGCAGATCCGCGAGCTGCAAAACCGCCGCGGCGAAGTCGAACGGACCGCCCGCGCCGCGACTGCCGAGCCGGAGCGGCGGGGAGCCGCGGCTGCGGCCGAGAAGCGGCTCAAGCTGCCGGAGGTCGTCCGCCGGGTGACTGCGCGGCCCGTGGCGCCTGAAGCGGATGGGCGGCGCGTCGAGCGCCGTCCGCCGGAAACTCCGCGGCAGGTTGCGCCTCAACCGGCGACGCGAGGCGAGCGTCCGGAGACGGTCCGTCCCGATCGGGAGCGCCCACGGGCGGCGCGGCCCGAGGAGCGTGAAGCTCCGCCGCAGTTCCCACGGTTCCAGGCGCGTCCCGCCGAACGACCCGAGCGACCGCGCGAGGCGCGTCCGACCACGCCTCGGGTGGAACGGCGTCCGGAACAGCCGGCTCCGCGCGAGGCGGCGCCTCGTCCGGAGGCGCGGCCGCAACGGCCCGAAGCGCGACCGGCCCGGCCGGAAGCCAAGCCGCAACGTCCCAAAGCGCAACCGGCCGCCCGGCCGGAAGCGAGGGCGCCTCGCCCGGAGGCGCGGCCGGAGCGTCGCGAGGCGCGTCCTGAGCCGGTTCGCCGCGAAGCGCTGCGCCCGGTGACGAGACCGCGCGTGGAAGGGCCGCGGCCGAGTCCGGCCGCTCCGGCGGCGCGACCGGAATCGCGCCCCACTCCGCGACCCGAAGTGCGGCGCGAGGAGCGGCCCACGCCTCGGCCGGAGGCGCGGCGCGAGGCACGTCCGACTCCGCGGCCGGAAACGCGGCGGGAGGAGGCCCGTCCCACTCCGAGGCCGGAAACGCCAAGGCCGGAAGCGCGGCGCGAGGCGCGTCCTACGGAACCTCGCAGCCGTCCGCCGCGAGAGGCTCGGCCGGCCGAGAAGCCCGAGCGGCGCAGTTCTTCCCCGGCCGAGGCCACGCGTTCGGAGAAGAAACCGGAGCCGCGCGCCCGCGATGATAATGATGATAATGAGGAGGAGCGCGAGCGGGAGCGAAATCGCGGACGGGAGAAGTCCAAGCCGTAATGCCGATCGCGGCCGCTCGTCCGCGTCTTGCTGGTCGAATGCCAGGAGTCGCGCGGCGGCGGATGTGCCGTCTGGCTCCGAAAACCCGCACCGGCTCCAGGGAACGCCGTCCCGCCGCTTGGAAGAGCAGGCGGCGGGCGGATAGAATCGAGATGGCGGGTGCGGCGGAGCGGCCGCTTCGCGTTCCTCTCTTGCGCGCCGTCGCGCGATCGGCAGCCTGCGGGACACGGCATGACCCAGAGCAACGGCGGTTCCGCCGCGGAGCGCAGCGTCTCGCTGCCCGGCGCGCTCGCCGTGGCGAGCGGTTGCGGACTGCTGCTCGGGTACGTGAAGTTCGGCGCCGCATTGCCCGTCTGGAATCCGCTGACGCGGACCGTCTTTTTCGTGGCGATCGTGTTCCTCGAAGTGTGGGGGATCGGACAGCTCGCGCGCGGCGGGGGCGCGCGGACGGCGAAGGAGGGGGGGCGGCGGAAGCGACGGCCGCGGATCATGCTTCCGGTGCCGGGAATGGCCTACATTGCGATCATGGTGGTCATGTTTCTGGGCCACGTGCTCGGCCAGTCTCCGCTGCTGATGCTGGTGTTCGCGATGATGGCGGGGCCGTTCGTGCTGAACGGCTGGGTGATGCTGTCGATGCTCAAGCGGACGCGGGTCGAGCGCCGCGCCCCCCCCTTCGCGATGGCCGGCGAGGCGATCGCGGTCGAACTGACGGTGGTGAACGACAAGCGGTGGTTGGCGTCGTGGTCGATGGAGGTGTGGGACCGCGTGGTTCGCGACGGGGAAGAGACGCGGGCCGGAGTCCTGTTCGCGCGCGTCCCGCCGCGCAGCCGCCGCTCCGAGATCTACCGCCTGAAGCTGATGCGCCGCGGGCGATACACGTTCGGCCCGCTCGAACTCACCACCCGCTTTCCGATGGGGCTCGTCGAGCGCGGCGTGTGGTTCGACGAGCCGGCCGAGACGATCGTCTACCCGCGCCTCGGGCGGCTCACCTCGCGGTGGCGGCGGGAGCGGCTGCGGGCCGCGGAGCTGACGCGGCGGCCGCAGCCGCACCGCGGCGCGTTTGACGACGAGTTCCATCATCTGCGGGAGCATCGCTGGGGGGACAATCCGCGGTCGATCCACTGGCGGACCTCGGCGCGGCAAGGGGAGCTGATGGTCCGCGAGTTCCACGAGAGCCGCGAGCCCGACCTGGTCCTGTTGCTCGACCTGTGGCTGCCCCGGCGGCCGAGCGACGAGGACCTCGACCGGGTGGAGCTGGCGGTGAGCTTCGCCGCCACCGTCTGCGTAGAGCAGCTTCGCCGCAGTTACGATGCGGTGCTCGAAGTGCGGATCGCGGGGCGGGAGTTCAGCCGCTGGAGCGGCCGGCAGGGAACGGCCGCCGTCGAATCGATGCTGAAGACGTTGGCCCTTTCGGAGGCGGCGGCGGCGGCGGACGTGGGGCGGCTGATCGACGAGGCGACGGCGATCCGCGCGCAGGCCGTGCGGACGCTGCTGGTGACGACGCGGCCGCCGGGAGACGACGCGCACGCGCCGGTCCGCGACGCGATCGAGAAGCGCGGGGGCCGTGGAAGTCCGCCGCGCGTGATCGTGGCCGCCGCCGAGTCGTTGGACGGACTGTTTCGCTGGGAGTGAGAGTGGGGAGGTTTGGGTGCCGGGAATCCTGCTCGTATTCCGGATCAGCGTGCTCGGGCTGGCGTGCCTGGGATCGGCGATCCTCGCGCTGGCGGAGGGGAGCCCGTTGCCGGGCCTGCTCACGCTGCCGGTGGCGGTGCTGGCGTTCTTCCTCACGGAGCAGACGCGGAAGGTCGAACTGTCGCCGATCTGGGCGAACCTGTTCGGGCTGGCGGCGTTCGCGGCGGCGGGGCTGGAGTTCTCGCGTGACAGCCTGGAGTCCCGATTCCTGGCCCTAGCGCACCTGTTGGTCTACCTGTCGTGGGTGCTGTTCTTCCAGCCGAAGAAGGTCCCGCAATACTGGTGGCTGTGCGCGCTGGCCCTGCTGCAGGTCGCGGTCGGCTCGGTGCTGACGCGGGCGGGGGCGTACGGGCTGGTGCTGACGCTGTTCCTGTTCGCGGCGGTGTGGACGCTGGCGGTGTTCTCGCTGTGCCAGGCGCACGTGCGGATCGGGCACCTCCCGGAGTTCGCCGCGCTCGCCGCGAACGCTCGCCCCGCCCCCGCCGATTTCTTCGGGGCATCGAGTTCGGTATTGGGGGGCGGCGCGGCGTGGCCCTCCGCCTTGCGGGGACCGGCGGTCGCCCACGGGGCCGTCCACAGCGGTCCGGGGGAACGCTGGCTCGGGTTGCGGTTCTTCTCCGGCGCAGTCGCGACGACGTGCCTGTCGCTCGTGCTGTCGGCCGCGTTCTTTCTGCTCACCCCGCGGCTGTGGACGGGGCAGCGGTCGTGGCTGGACGCCGGCACGGAGTTCGGCGGTCCGATGACCGGTTTCACCGACGAGGTCAGCCTGGGGGACATCGGGCAGATTCTCGAGAGCACCGAGCGCGTGTTCGACGTCCGCATCGTCCGCATCGACGGCGACTTCGGCACTCAGCCGCTCGACGTGCTCGACTACGCGCGGGACATGGGCCGCGGCGACGACGGCGAGCCGCTGTTCCGCGGGGCGGTGCTCGGGAAATACGACCGCGGCCGCTGGACGGCCCCGCAGACGTACGAAGGCTTATTCTATCTGCCGAGAATCGGCAACTATCCCGTCGTGCGGCAGGACTATCGCCTGCGTCGGGCGCGAGGCGGGTTTCTATTCACGATCCCGCCCATTGCCGGGTGCGTGCTGGGCGAGCCGCCGGAAGGGGACGTGAACCAGTTGCGACGACTTCGGCGAGACGGGCTGAAGGCGACGCGATACCAGCCGGAGACGGGGACCATCCTCGGCCCCAAGAGCGGGGCCGAGGTGCGCTATTCCGCGTACTCGCCGGCTGATTCGCGGGACGAGTTGGCGGCGCGGCTGCTGTCCGACCCGGACCGCGGACTGTCCGCCGAAGCGCGCGAGTATTATCTCGCCCTGCCTCGCGCGGGCTTGGAGCGGCTCGTCCGGCTCGCGCAGGACGTGACGAGCGGCGGCGGTGGACCGCCCCCGCGCACCGGCGATCGGGCGGTGGCGGAGAAACTCGTCCGCCATCTCCGGGACGAGGGAGGATTCACGTATTCGCTGAATCTGTCGATCGAGGACAGCCGCCTCGATCCGGTGGAGGACTTTCTGTTCAACCGCAAGTCCGGCCACTGCGAGTACTACGCCTCGGCGCTGGCGCTCATGCTCCGCGCGGTGGGGATCCCGGCCCGGCTGGTCAGCGGGTTCAAAGGGGGCGCCCGCAACCGGTTCACCGGGTACTTCGAGGTGGAAGAGCGGCACGCGCACGCCTGGGTCGAGGCGTACTGCGACGGCCGCTGGATCGAGCTCGACGCCACTCCCGCGGCCGCCCGCAACGAAAGCGTGGACAGTCTCGCATCGGGGATGCAGTCGTGGCGGGACTTCGTCGGACTGGTTTCCGAACTGTGGGACCGCTACGTCCTGCGGATGAACTACGAGCGACAGCAGACGGAGTTCTTCGACCCCGTCCGCGAGTCCCTCTCCGGCTGGTGGGACGCGTTGCGCGATCGGAAAGTCACTGCCGGTTCGCTGTGGGCCTGGCTGCGAAACACGTTTTCCTCGCCCGAGAAGTGGCTGAGCTGGCAGGCCTGGGTCGTCACGTTCATCCTTCTGTTCGTGCTCGTGGGACTGACGAAGTTGACCCGGCGCGCGTGGTCCATGTGGCCGGGTCGGCACGGTTTGATTGGCCGCAAAGCCCGGGGCCACGCCTCTTCCGTGGCGTTCTACGAGCGGTTCCGCGCCCTGTGCCGCGCGCACGGACTGGAGCGCCACGCCGCGCAGACGCATCGCGAGTTCGCGGGCACGGTGGCCGGCGCGCTGGGCGAGCCGCTGTCGGAAGCCGAGCTCCTGCAGCTTCCCGCCGAAGTCGTCGACTGGTTCTATCGCGTCCGGTTCGGCAACCGGCCGCTCGACGCCGCCACCGCCGAATCGCTCGACCGCCGCCTCGCCGGACTGGAAGCCGCCCTCGCCGCCGGAAACGGAAAGCGGCCGAGCGTTCACGGTCGCGCGACGAAGGCGAAGTAGTAGAATGCCAGCCCGGTGATCGCCGTCAGCGTGATGTCGATCGTCGACGACCACGCCAGCGCCTTGTGCAGCCGGCTGTGCGGTCCCGGCACGGGCGGCGACGGGAACCGCCGCAGCGCGAGCGCGATCGTCGTCCCCCACAGCAGCGGCGTGGTGATCGCGAACACGAGGTGTACCCGCAGCACCTTCCGCGCGAACGCCAGCTCGTCTCCGGCGAGCCGCGCGGTCTCCCCCGGCCGGTTCACCACGTTCTCCCAGCCGCCGTGGTACAACTGCAGGTCGATCTCGAACGCCCCCACCGCGATCAGCAGCACGATTCCCAGCCCGATCTGCAGGTTGCGGTGCAGGCGATAGCACCGCCCGAACTTCACCTGCCAGATGCTGAAGGCCAGCGCCGGCACGATCAGCGCCAGCGCGCACACCACCGCGTCGAGCATGAACGAGGCGTCGTAGCCGAGGAACCCGCGATTCATGGAGACTCACACCGGCAGCGCGGCCCGGTCGTGGTGGCGGGCGATCGCGGCTTCGAGAAAGCCGGTGAACAGCGGGTGCGGCGCGAGCGGCTTCGAGCGGAACTCGGGATGGAACTGCACCGCCACGAACCACGGGTGCTCGGGCAGCTCGATCACTTCGACCAGCTTGCCCCCTCCGCTCGTGCCGGAGGCGACCAGCCCCGCCTGCTCGAATTCGTGGCGATAGGCCGGGTTGAACTCGTAGCGATGGCGGTGTCGCTCGCGGATCTTGTCGCTGCCGTAACACGCGGCGGCGCGCGAATCCGCGACGAGGTCGCACTCCTGCAGGCCGAGCCGCATCGTGCCCCCCTTGTACGTGATCTGCTTCTGCTCTTCGAGCATGCAGATCACGGGGTGCTCGGTCACGGCGGAGAACTCGGTGCTGTTGGCGTCGGGCCAACCGAGCACGTTGCGGGCGAACTCGATCACCGCGCACTGCATCCCGAGGCAGATCCCGAAATAGGGGATCTCATACTCGCGGGCGAACTGCACGGCCCGCACCTTGCCTTCGCTGCCCCGCATCCCGAAGCCGCCCGGCACGAGGATCCCGTCCACGCCGCGGAGGAGCATGTCGCCCCCGTCGTGCTCGAGCTCCTCGGCCTCGATCCGCTTGACGACCACGCGGGCCGAATGGGCGAAGCCGGCGTGGTCGAGCGACTCGTAGATCGACTTGTAGGCGTCGCGGTGGTCGATGTACTTGCCGACCACGGCGATCGTGACTTCCTGCTGCGGGTTGCGGATGCGGCCCAGCAGCTCGCGCCAATCGTCGATGTCGAGCGTCCCCGTCCGCAGGTGCAGCTTTTCGCAGATCAGCTCGTCGAGCTTGTTGTCGACGAGGCCCAGCGGGACTTCATAGATCGAGAGCTGCTTGTCGACCTCCTCGATGACGGCCCGCTTCTCGACGTTGCAGAACAGCGCGATCTTGTCGGTGTGCTCGCGCCCCAGCGGCCTCTCGGTGCGGACGATGAGCACGTCGGGCTGGATGCCGATCTGCCGCAACAGGCCGACGCTGTGCTGCGTGGGCTTGGTCTTCGCCTCGCGGGCCGCCTTGAGATACGGGACCAGCGTGAGGTGGATGAACAGGCAGTTCTCGCGGCCGACGTCGAGCGGGATCTGCCGGATCGCTTCGAGGAACGGCTGCCCCTCGATGTCCCCCACCGTGCCCCCCAGCTCCGTGATGACCACGTCGACGTCCGGCCCGGCGAGATTCAGAATGGCGGCCTTGATCTCGTCAGTGACGTGCGGGACCACCTGCACCGTCCCGCCGAGATACTCGCCGCGGCGTTCCTTTTCGATCACGCTGCGGTAGATGCGGCCGGTGGTGTAGTTCGATTCGCGGGAGAGGGGGCTGTTGGTGAAGCGTTCGTAGTGGCCGAGGTCGAGATCGGTCTCGGAGCCGTCGTCGAGCACGTACACTTCGCCGTGCTGGTAGGGGCTCATCGTGCCGGGATCGACGTTGATGTAGGGATCGAGCTTCTGCATGCGGACGCGAAGTCCGCGGCGCTCGAGCAACAGGCCGATCGAGGCGGAGGTCAGCCCCTTGCCGAGGGAACTGACGACGCCGCCGGTGACGAAGATGTGTTTGGTCAAGGTTGAGGTTGAGGTTGATGGTTGATGGTTGATGGTCGGATCGCCGATCGCCGGTATCGGGCGAACCTATCGGCGTCAATCTTCCTCATCGCGATCGGCCTCGATCGCTTGCCGCCGGTGCTCGGCCGACCGGCGGGCCTCGGGATCGCCAAGCCACTCGAAAACGGCGTCGAACACGTCCTCGATTTCGGGAATGGCCGAAAATGAGCGAAGCTTCAGGCGCGAACCGCAGTGCGGGCAATCGACGTAAAACTCGAACGGCGAAACCTTGATGCGAGTGCCGCAGTGCTCCACTTCGCGTTCGACGGGGAACGAGCGGATCGCTTCCAGCAAATCCTCGGAAATTCCGAGATCCTGGCTCTTAAGTGCCATCTTCCAATTCCTTCAGAGACTGCTTGAACTGGGTGCGGCTCATCTGGCGACCCGGGCGGATTTCCACATGTGCTCGACGGAGTCGATCCGGCAACGAGGCGGCCCCTTCGATCGGCACCACCTCCAGGCCGAATCCCTTCACCTCTTCAATGGAACGAGCGACAGCCACACTCCCCGTACGGAAGCTGTCCAGAATCTCCGCCTCCGTCAGTGGCGGATCGACGGACTCCGTATCGAAAATCGAAAGCCCCTCTTCGCCCTTCCGAAGCCGAAAAGCCGGTGTTCCCTGTTCGGCGACTCGAATCAGCATGCGCGCCTCTCCGCGGATGCAGTCTCAGTTCTCACCGCATCGCAGACCGTCTTCGCGCGCTGCCGTTTCACGAATCGAGCATAATCGTCCGGCGTGTCGATGCCAACCGAGCGGTGTTCGACGACCGCCACCTGAATCCGCGCCCCCATGTCCAACGCCCGAAGCTGCTCCAGCTTCTCCACCTGCTCCAGCCGGCACTGCGGCCGCGACGCCACGTCCAGCAGGAACTCGCGGCGATAGGCGTACAGCCCCATGTGCAGCAGCCACGGCGAGTCCCCCGCCGCGAGCAGCGTTTCCGGCGAATCGTCCCGCGAAAAGGGAATCATCGACCGGCTGAAGTAGAGCGCCCGACCGTCCGCCGCGAGCACGACCTTCACGCACGACGGGTCCGCCAATTCCTCGAACTTCGTGAGCGGCGAGGCGAGCGTCGCCATCTCCGCGCCGGGGAAGTCGCGGATAGCCGCCACCAGCGCGTCGATGTTCCCCGGGTCGATCTCCGGCTCGTCCCCCTGGATGTTCAGCAGCACGTCGGCGTCGGGGCAGACGCGGCGGGCGATCTCGGCGACGCGGTCGGTCCCGCTCGGCACGTCCCCCGTCAGCTCGCACCGCCCCCCGAAACCGCGGACGACCTCCGCGATTTCCGCGCTGTCGGTCGCCACGATTAGATCGGAGAGCGCCCGCGACTTCGCCGCCGCCTCCCAGGCGTATCGGACCAGCGGCCAACCAGTCTCGGCCAGAAGCATCTTGTGCGTCAGACGGGTCGAT
This sequence comes from Planctomycetales bacterium, assembly GCA_040877365.1. Lineage (GTDB taxonomy): Bacteria > Planctomycetota > Planctomycetia > Planctomycetales > Planctomycetaceae > JBBDNT01. The sequence goes on along the minus strand of JBBDNU010000143.1, from coordinate 1,227 downwards.
TGCAGCCGCGCGGGGATCACGCCGACAGTGCGCATGGGAGTCCTTTCCCAAGAGGCGAACGGGAATCGCGGCGGAATTGATAGCAGATGGGAGGCGGTCCGGGTAGTGGAAGTCAATTCATGTCATGCGGTCTTCGGATCGCGCCGTGCGACGCGCTTCGCAATTCGAGTGCCGAATCGAGTCGACGGGAGCGGGGCGGCCCCTTGGATGTGTGGCCTTCCTTCGCACTGCAAACGATCGGAATTCGCGCATCGTGCGCGAATTGTCCATTGAACCAATGAGCCGAGGGGTTTATCCCCTCGGTGCTCTTCCGGCGATCCGGACCAGAGACGCGAGATTCCTCCGAAGCCACGCGTGTTCCCACCGAGGGGGTAAACCCCTCGGCTCATCATATCCTTCGCGCCTTCGCGTGACCCTTCGGTTGCGGCTTCGCCGCGCTGGGATCTTCGCGTGCCTCTGTTCGCGGCGAAGTCCACAGAAGCACGCCAAGGACGCAAAGGGACTGCGGTGGAGGGTCCTTGCATTGATCGGCAACCCCTGTTCCCTGTCGGTCGCGGCTGAAGCGCGCCCCGGTGGATGCCGGAATTCTCTTGACTCGGATCGCGCGGCGGGGAATGATTCGGAGAACCGGCCTCCGTGTCGATACGGACGGAATGAGTCCGGGTGTCCACATTTCCGACTTTCCGACGACGGATCCGCACGATGGAAGAACGCACTCGCCGCCAGCCGCGTCGCCGACTCGGATTCGCGCTCTTCGCGGCCGTCGCCGCGATCGTCCCCACTTTCGCCGCGGTGCTGTGGCCCGCGAGCGATGCCGGACGGAACGCGGGGGACGCGGCCCAGCAGTCGGTCGTGCGGCTGCCGCTGGCGTCGGTCCCGGCGCAAGGAGGGACGCAGCCGGAAGCGGCACTCGGGAACGCGAACGCTTCCGCGGCGCAGGGTCCCGCGGCGAATGACGCGAGCCTCCGCCGCCGGCTGCTGGGCAAGTGGACCCAGTACAACTACGGCCAGCGGCTGTTGACGGTGCTCGAAGACGGCACCGCCACGATCGTCGCCGAGCCGGACGGCGTGTGGAAGTTCCTATTCGGCGAGCGGATCCGCATCGACATCGAGTGGGAGCTGGAGAACGGCCGGGTGAAGTTCGAAACGGTCGGCGGCGAGCCGCGCGACAAGGCGGACCTCGTCGCCCAGCACTGGGGCCGCACCCGCGACACGGCGATCGTGGCC
>JBBDNU010000142.1:8431-18408 GCA_040877365.1 Planctomycetales bacterium | reverse complement strand
CCAGCGGCGGCGCGGACGACGGGCTGGATTCCCGCCTGCGCGGGAATGACGGAGCAGCATTCTTGGAAGTACTGTCACTCCTCGCTCGCCTGTCGGCGCCTCGGCGACGGGACCGGGCGGCCCGGATCGAACGGATCCTCGATCGCGACCGAGTCCTTCGGCAGACTGGCGACGAGGTCGGGGAGGTCGTAGGCCTTGAGCGCCCCGTAGACGCAGTTGGCGAATTGCCCTTTCGTTTCCGGCGCGCGGATGTAGTCGGACCATGAGGTCAGCGAGCCGACGAGCTTCACGTTCGCGAACAGGTCGCTCTCGAGCGCCGCCGCGTGCAGCGCCGGCGGACCGGCGGCGCCGATCGCCACGAGATCGACCTTCTCCGACCGCCCTTCCTTGCCGTAGCCCGCGAGGAAGCGGGCGCAGACCAGCGCGTCCTCCGCCCGCATCGCCGTGTACGACGTGCCGAGCAGGTAGGACAGGAACACGTCGTCCCACGGCCCGCCGTACTGGCTGTCGCTGCCGGGACCGGTCTCCCCCAGTCCGCGGAGATCGGCGGCGAGCACGAGGTTCCCCTGCTGCGCGAGCTTCTCGATCGCCCCGCCGGCGGCGGCGTCCGCCTGCTTCCCGGAGCCGTGCAGATACAGCACCCGCTTCCCGGTGAGCTTCTCGGGCTGGAACAGCAGGACGGGCAATTGCACCCCCGGCTCGCTTTCCAGCACGAGCTTGCCGATCGTGTAGCCCGAGCGCCTCACGCTGCCGGCATGGTCGATCTTCGGCTGCGGCAGATCGGCGAGCGGCTTGATTCCAGACAGGCGGCGGACCTCCGCCAGGGCCGAGTCGCGGTCCTGCCACAGCGATTTCCGGCCGGGGGCGTACTTCTCCGCCAGCTCGACGTTCAGATCGACCACCGACCGCGCGCCGGGGAGCAACTGGACCTGCCCCGGCTCGGTGCAGACGAGCATTTGCGAGTCGATCGTCTCGAGCTGCGGCTCATCGACGTGCTCGTCCACGCCCGACTGCCAGCGGCGCATCCACTGCACCATCGGCTCGCGCTGGCCGCGGGGATAGCTGTGCTTCGCGTCCACTTCGACGAGCGCGATCCGCTCGGGGTAGCCGAGCCGGGTGTAGAACCGCTTCACCTCGCGGAACGTGTCCCACGTCCCCTTGATGTCGAAGAAGTCCTCGGTGGCGGCGAGGACGATCGTCGGCTTGGGGGCGCGGATCATCAGGTAGTCGCCGTGCCCCAGATGGTTCTTGATCTGGCCGAAGACGTTCTGCTCGTGGTCCTGCGGGCCGATCGTGGCGATCAGCCGCGGATGGCTGGTGATGTAGCAGCTCGGGGCGGTGACGTAGGCCCGGTCGTCGAGCGCGCCGAGGTAGCTGGTCATCGTCCCGCCGCCGGAGGAGCCGGTCACGCCGAGCGTGCCGACGTCGATGTCGTCGCGGCCCTCGAGGTAGTCGATCGAGCGGATGCCGTCCCAGATGCGGTAGCTGGCGGTCCCGCGGCCGACGGGGGTCGAGGCGGCGCCGATGAGCGTGTGCTCGTCGGTCGATTTGCGGGTCGGTTTGCCGTTCGCGCCAAGGATTTGATAGCGCTCCCCCTGGCCGATCGGGTCGTACACGAGGGTCGCGATCCCTTTCTTGGCGAGGAAGATCGGCTGCGACTGGTAGCCCCCCTTGCCGTTGGCCGTGTGGCCGCAGGGAATGAGCACCGCGGGATAAGGCTTTTTGCCGTTCTTGGGGAGATACAGGTTGGCGGTGACGAAGTGCTTCGGCTGGCTCTCGTAGATCACCTTTTCGATGACGTAGTCGCCGCGGTCGATGGTCCCGACGGTGACGGCGTTGAGCGGCGTCTTCTCCGGGAGGTCGCCGATCGCCTCGAAGAAGACCTTTTTCATCTTCTCCTGGTGGGCGCGGCAATCCTCGGGGGTCTCGAGCTGCTCGTAGTTCTCGGCGCGCTCGGCGAACGCCGCATCGACCCGCGCCCGGAGATAGCGGGAGAGCACCCGGTTGGCGGGGCCGGCGTCGGCAGCTTGGGACAGGACCGCCAGCTCGTTTTGTTCTTCGGCTCCGCAGACCGGGGCGACGCAACACGCCGCCAGGAGCAGCGTCCACAGGGAAGTGCGAATCATGGATGGCTCCGCATCGGGTGGTGAACGAATCGGCGAGCGGCCGCCGCACAGGCGGGGCGCTCGCGGGAGGGCGACCAATCAAACCGCGTTGATTGAACCCGATTCGGGGCGGAGCCGCAACCGATGGGCTTTTTTCGACGCAAAGCCGCCCGTCCGTGCCATCCGTGGTGGAAGGACTTCGATCGGTTCCGCGTCCGCCCGATCTGCTTCCGCTCCGCGCCCTCGGCGCTCTCTGCGGTTCAAGACGTCGCCAGGCCCGTTAGTCGCCCGAGGCGCACGTCCCGCGGCACTCGTATTGCCCGCGCGGGCGGGATCCGGAATAATCCCGCCGCGAGAGCCGGGCCGGCGAGCGGCCGCGGCGGAAAGGACGTCTGCGCGGTGATCGAGCCTTCGTCGAGTCCATTGCTGCAGAGGCTGCTGGATTGGGGCCTCTGCACGCCCGCGGACCTCCGCCGTTGCCGGCGGCGGGTGCGGAGGCTCGCGCGCGATCTCCCCGCGTTCGACTCGGTGTGGATCGACGCGCTGGTGCAGATGCGGCGGCTCACTCCCTTCCAGGCGACCTTGCTCGACGCCGATCCCGATGAGATCGTCCAAGGCCCGTGTCTGCTGGTCGACCGGCTGGGGCGGGGACCGGAGGGAGCGACGTTTCTTGCCCGGCAGCGCGCAGGGAACGAGCGGTGCGTGCTGAAGCTGATTGCCGCTCATCCGGAAACGGTCCAGCCGGACCTCGAGCGGCTGACTGCCCTCGTCGGACGGCTGAAGGGCTTTGCGCATCCGAGCGCGGTCGCGCCGCACGCGGCGCTCGCCGCGGACGGGCGGCTGGTGCTCGTGTCGCGGTACGTGCCGGGACTGCACCTCGGGCAATTGCTCGTCCGCCGCGGCCGGTTTCAGCCGGATCTGGTGACGGCGATCGCCCGCCAGCTCGTCGAGGGACTGGCGGCGCTCGAGGAACGCGGCGTCGTCCACGGCGACATCCGGCTGTGGAACGTCCGGCTGACGGACCCGGGAGCCGCGGTGCTGGTCGATGCCGGGGTCGTCCCGGCGCTGCGGCCCGAGCTGGTCGTGCATTCTGGATACTCGCCGGACCGCTACGACGGGGTCGCGCCGGAGCTTGTCGGCACGGGAGGCGAGGCCGATCCAGCATCGGACCTGTACGCGCTGGGCTGCCTGTTGTGGCAGCTTCTGGCGGGACGGCCGCCGTTCCCCACCGGCGATCCGCTGGCGAAGCTCGCCGCACATCAGACGAAGGCGATCGCCGACGTGCGGGACTGGGCGCCGGACACGCCGGCGAACCTGGCGGAGGCGATTCGCCGCTTCACGGCGGCCGATCCCGCCGATCGCCCGCAATCCTTCCGGGAGGTGGCGCAGCGGATCGGCGCGCCGGGGCGCATGGGCCGTCGGAAGCTCGCCCGGTTCCGCACCAGCTTCAACACGAGACTGCCGAGCGTGCCGCAAGCCGGCGGCGGGTTTTCCGCGAGCCGCTGGCCGCCGGTCCTGGCGCTGCTGTTCGTGCTCTCGGGAGGGGTGCTGTCGCTCGTCGATCGGGGGGCGCGGACGGAGTTGCTGCACATCGCCGCGCGGGTCTCGCAGCGGTTCGGCTTCGATGCCGCTGCGGAGTCGCCCGCCGCAATTCCGGGCAATGCGCCAGGCCGTGAGATGAGCGATCCGTCCGTCTTCGGCCTGTTGCCGCTTCCTCCGCCCGATGCGGAAGGGACGATCCTGCTCGAAACGGACGGACCGTATGCGGCGGCTGAGGTGTCGGTCGTGGGGGCGCTCACGATCCGCGGCCTGCGCGGGGAGTCGCCGGAGATCGTCGTCGGGGACCGGGCGCTCGAGCTGTGGGCCGAGCGGGTGTCGCTCGACAACGTGCACTTGCGCCGCGCCGCGGCCGACGGGACCGGTCCGGAGGCGCTGGTCGTGGTGCGGGCGCTCGAGCTGGCGGTGACCGGTTGCAGCTTCCGCGATGCGGCGGCAGGCGTGAATCACGCCCCTCCCGCAGCGGCAGGGCCTGCCGTTCGATCGAACGGCTCCAGCGCCGCGCCGCGGGCCGCGATCGCATGGAAGGGGCTCGATCCGCGGAGCGCTCCCCGGACCCGCGTCCGCGTGCGGAACACGGTCTTCGCCGGGAACCAGGCCGGAGTGCGGCTGGCGGCTTGCCCCGGGCGGATCGAGTTCGAGAATTGCTTGTCGACGAATGGCGGACCGCTCGTCGAGCCGCTCGCGTTTCCGGCGGCGGGAGCCGACCTGCGGATCGCGGCGCGGGGGGTCACGCTGCGCGGTTCCGCCGCGCTGCTCCGGATCGCCGCACCGCCCGCGCGGAGCAGCGGGCTGTTCCTCGTCGATGCGCGGGACTGCGTGTTCGATGTTCGTGCCGACGGGGCCTTGTTCCAGCTTTCGCCGGCGGCGCTCGCGGCGGGAACGGCGGCCGCGATCGAGATGACCGGCGAGGGTTCGCTCGTCTCGCCGGAGGCCCGGATCGCCGCGCCGTTTCCGCCGGCCGCCGAAGCCGCGCCCGGCGGAGAGGAACCCGAGGTCGAGGTGGAGGGATTGGTCGCGGCATCGTTCCAGTTCGCCGGCAATGGGCCCGCGCCGCAGGCATGCGGGGTGATTTCGTGGAACGCGCCCCGCCGCTCGCCCGGCGCTCCGGGGATCGATCCGGCCGCGCTGCACGTACCGGCGGCGATCGACGAGCGCTCCGCGGCCGTCGCCGATCCGGGCCAGCAGGACGGATCGGCAATCCGTCCTACCACGGTTGACGGATTGGCAATCCGTCCTGCGGAGAGGCTACGATAACGGGCGACATGAGCGCTCCGTTCCTGATCATCGACGGGTACAACTTGATGCACGCCGTCGGGATGGCGCGGGCCGATTATGGACCGGGCGGCCTGGAGAAACAGCGAAACCGCTTTCTCGCCTGGCTGGTGCGGAACGTTCCTCGTTCCCAGCAGGCGCGGACGACGGTCGTGTTCGACGCGCACGAGGCCCCGCCGGGGCTGCCACGCCACGGGTCCGTGGAGCAGATCGCGGTCCGCTTCGCCGCCCCCGGCGAGGACGCGGACTCGTTGATCGAGGAATTGATCGCGGGCCACTCGGCCCCGCGGCAGGTGCTGCTCGTGTCGAGCGATCATCGACTCCAGCGCGCCGCCCGGCGGCGGCGGGCGCGGTTCAGCGACAGCGACGCGTTCATCGAGCGGCTGGCGCGGCAGGCGGCGTCGCGCGAGAAGCAACGGCAGCGCGCAGCGGAGAACCCGCCGGCGAAGGAGGGCGGAACGCTCGGCGCGGAGGAGGTCGCCGGATGGCTGGCGGAGTTCGGCCCGGTGCCCGAAGCGGAGAACCTGTCGCCGGCCCTCGACCCGAACGAGGTCGAGTTCTGGATCGCGCGGCTCCGCGAGCTGGACGACGAGTAGCGCGGCCGACTCAGCGGCGGAAGCGGTACTCGGTGTTGGTCCGCTCGAAGTCGGCGTCCGCCAGCCGGCGGTCGAGGCCGATGTTCGTGTACGTGTAGAACTCGACCATCGTCGCCTCGTCGAGCGGTCCTCCCTGCAAGCCGGCGTCCTCTTCCCCGATCGGCCAGGCGAAGTTCCGAATGCAGACCGGAAGGCACAGCTCCTCGTCGATGTGGACGATCGTCTTGCGGAAGATCTCCAGGTTCTTCGAATCGAGCGACTCGACCACGAAGCAGTAGCAGGCGCGGTCCTCGAATTTCTGCGCGAAGTGCATCTCGCAGCGGACGGGGAGTTTTTCCGCGCTCAGGTCGGAGCGGCGGAACTCGGTCATCTTGCGGGCGGCGGCGAGCAGGCCCGCCATCGTCACCGGATATCGCGACTCCCGCATGGCGAGCGAGCCGTGGGGATCGAGGTTCAGGGCGGGGACCAGCCGGGCCTTCCAGCCGCCGGCATGGACGATCATGTCGCCCTCGTTCTGGCCTTCGACGTACAGGAGCTCGCGACCGGCGTCGCCCGTGAGCCATTTCATGTAGACGCTGAACGGCTCGTGGCGAATTTTCATGTCGACCGTCTGCCCCTCGCCCAGCACGTGGTCGACGCGCTCCTGCTTGTAGAGCGTCGCGGTGTATGAGGAAATCTTGCCCAGCTTCTCGATCCCCTTCTCCAGCAGCAGGAGCTGCAGCAAGAGCGCCGGCCGACCGTACACGACCCGCGCGTTCTGTAATTCCTCCAGCGAGATGGTCGATCCCGACTCGCCGGCTTCCCCCGAAGTCGCCAGCGGAGGAGGAGGTGCGACCGGCGCGACGGGGGGACGGGCACTGCCGCCGGCGCCCGCCGACGGCGGGTCGAAGTTCACATACAGCACACCGACCGCCGCTGCCGCAATGAGGACGGCCATCGCGTTCGGCCGCCGGGACGATGCGGAGTGCTTCCGCGGGGACTTCGAGCGCGTCATGCGTCGAGCTTCCTGAGACGTGTTCGTTTGACGGCCGACGTGCCGCGGACGAGAGGTGACTTTGCCGCGGGGGGATCGGCCGGAGAGCGGTCGATTCGAGTTGGGGATCGGCCGCTTGCCGGAGGAGTGGTGAGGGATTTTGCCACGAGCGGCAGAATCGCCTCATGGGGGAATTCCCCGTGTTCGAAAAGGCGGGCCGTGCTTGACGGACCGGCAGGATCGCGCCGGTTTCGCCAGGTTGCCTGGATTTCCCTAGACGGCGGGCTTTTCGGCCGTGACGTCCACGGTCGCGCCGCGCCGGCAGGCGGCGGCGAACAGACTCACGAGCAGCGCGATCGGCATCCCGAGCAGATAGGCCGCGCGGAGCTCGCGGCGCAGCCGGGGCGGCAACTGCTCGCCGCCCCCTTTCGTCTGCAGCAGGGTGTAGAGGCTGTTGCGGGGATAGCGCCGCAGGCGATTGAGGGCGCTCTGCACCCAGCCGAACGGATCCTGCCGCAGCGAGAGATGATGGACCTTCCCGCACTCGAACCCGCACCGCCCGAGCAGGCGCTCGAGCGCGGGGAGCGGAAAGTGGTGCAGGTGCCGCGGCAGGTCGAGGTGGAACCAGGCCGGCCCGGCCCAGCGGGCCTGCCAGCTCGAGAAATTGGGGACCGCCACGACGACCCGGCCGCCCGGCTTCAATAATCGATGGATCTCCTCGAGCACCGCGCGGGGATCGCGGACGTGCTCCAGCACGTGCCAGCTCACGACGAGATCGAACTGCTCCGCCGCGTAGCCCGCCTCGATCAGGTCGGGAGCGATGCGGATCGCGGCCCGCAGGTCGGCCCCGGCGGCGGCGGCGCGGCTCACCTCGAAACCGTGCACCTCCATCCCCAGGTCGGCCAGCGTCCCGAGCAGCACGCCTCGCCCGCAGCCGACGTCGAGCACCCGCGCCCCGCGCGGCAGTCCCCGGACGAGTTGCCGCGCGCTGCGCGAGGCGGCCCGCCGGACCAGCGCTTCGATCCAGGGCGTGAACTTCGCCCCCGGCGTGCCGTAGTATTCCGGCGGATAATAGGCGGCGATCTCGTCCGGCTCGGGGAAGGGGTGCAGCCGTCCCAAGCCGCAGCCGGCGCAGACGGCGACCTGCTTCGGAAATCCTTCCATCGCGAAGGCCGGCCGCGCCTGCGTGCCGTCGCAGACCGGACAGGGGGGGACGCCGATGACCGCCCCCACCGCGGCCGGGATGGAGTGGACGGGGCAGTCGTAGAGGAGTTGCGGCACGGGGGCGGGGGATGAGTGCGCGGTAACGGTCGCCGGCGTTGGAGGCCCGGCGAACCATCCGGGTTGGCGGAAGTCAACTTCCCGTTCGACGCAGAACCGAATCGGCCAGCGCGGGCTGAGTCCGCCGCACCGCGGCTTTCGCTTCGTCGGGCGTCCACTGGTCGATGAGCCAGCCCTTGATGAGGAGAAGGCACTCCCGCACATCGTCGGGTTTGGGCACGGCCGGCTTCCGAAACGCGGCAATCAGCGAGGGAACCTCATCGTGGTCCATCCAGAGCGTCCATTCGACTCCGTCGATCTTGGCCTGCGACTCCGTCACGAGGCGGCGCTTGAACGTCACGACCCGCGCGCCCGAGGGGGCCGAAATGCGCGCCGTTCCCATCGCCTGACCGGTGAACGGCGGCAGGGGAATATTCTGCTCTCTAGCCGCCTCGGCGACCGCATTCAACCACGGTGGCGCCTGAAGTTGCTCAGTCATCTTCTTCATCCGCTGAGTCGTCGGAAAACTCGACGTTCTCGACAGTCCCTTCGATCAACCATTCGTCTTCATCCGCTCGCCCCTCGAAGAGTCGCTCGCGTTCGAGAGATGCGATTCGTACACGCAAGATCCTCCAGCCCCCACTCAATTCTTCGCCATAACTGCATTCGCTCGCGGCAGTCTCGGCGAACGAACGGTCGGTCGTCCAACTCGTGTAGCCGGTTTCCGTTCGTCCCGCGCAATGTTTCCACCGCCATTCCTCCCCGATACGTTCGGGCCGAGGCGGAAGGACCTCGCCGAAATGCTCAACCTGCGCAATCTCTTCCGACTCTGCCGGGACTCCTCGATAAAGCCATGTGCATTCGTCGAGCGAGTCGAACACATTCGCCTTCTTCAGCATATACCAGGAACAAGCGCCGCGGGTAGATGAACCCGCGGTTTTACGTTGCTTCTGGATGCTCGCGTTGCCCGTTCCGCGCGCTTTCGAGCGCCCGGAGCGCGTTTTCGGCGTGGATGCGGATCTCCGCGACGCGGTGCTTTTCAGCGAGCGGTTCGAGCAGTTTCATCAGGCGATCCCGCTCAGCGGATTCGAATTCGGCGGCGAGATCTGCCACCGCCTTCAGCGCGGCGCGGAGCGATACGAGCGACTCGAACTCGTCGGCCCCGTTCCCGGGCCGCGGGGCTTCGCTGCCCCTCGCCAGGATCTCTTCGAACACCGCGACGCCGGCCGTCGAATTCTGCCGCGCCAGTCCGATCGCCGCGTTGGCCCGCGTCGATTCGTCGCCGTTGCCGAGTAGGACTTCGAGCCGGTCGCGGGCGGCGGGGGTGGGAAACAGGCCGAGCGCGTAGGCGGCGACGTGCCGGACCGGCGGCTCGTCGGCGGTCGAGGCGGCGATCAGGTCGGCTTCGAGGGAGCGGTCGGCCGCGAGGCGGGCGATGTGCTCGGGGCCGCGCTCGGCGGCGCGGTTGGCGACGACGGCGATCTCGATGAGGGCGTTGCGGCGGACTTCAGGATCGTGCTCGGGGCGGGTCGCTTCCTGTAGCGGCGGGACGGCCTCGGGGGCGTCGAGCAGGCCCAAGGCGCGGGACAAGTACATCTGCTCCTTGTGCTCCATTTCGGTGCTGGGCCGCGCCGCGAGCCGCTGGCGATAGATCCGGGCGAGCGCTTCGGCGAGCTGGGGGTTCTCGGTCAGCCGGGGGGCGCCATCGGCCGGGGCCTGCGGGCGGACCTGGGCCGCGCTGAGCATCTGGGCGAGCATCAGGGCCGCCCGGTCCCGCCGGTGTACGTTCGCCTCGCTGGAGTCGACTTCCAGCTCGGCCACGAGCGACTGCCAGTTCTGGTCTCCGGCGGCCAGCTTCCCGAACAGCAGCCATACGCCGACGATCAACATCACGATCAGCGCCGGGACGACGAACAACTGCACGATGAACCGGGCCGAGGGCGGCTCGACCGGCGGGAGATGGTCGAAGTCGTCCGCGGGACCGGCGGCCGCATCGGCGGTGCGGGAGGGGAAGTCGTCGGCGGGGGAGGGGGCGGACATCGGTGCGAGGCGGAAAGGAGGAGGCAAAGGAAAAAGCAATGACCAATGACCAATGATCTCCGCGACGACACCTTTGGTCATTGGGACTTGATCATTGGGAATTCTTTCGTCATCCCAGCTTCGACATTCGAATTTCAACTACGGCGCCGGTCGCGGTTCGGCCTTCTTCTC
>JBBDNU010000142.1:0-8331 GCA_040877365.1 Planctomycetales bacterium | reverse complement strand
AGCTTCGACATTCGAATTTCAACTACGGCGCCGGTCGCGGTTCGGCCTTCTTCTCGAAGTCCCCCGCCGTGACGACGTACAGCTTCCTGGGGTCGATATGCTTCCGCATCGCGGTGAGCACTTCTTCCGGCGTCAGCTTGCGGACCCCGTCTTCGAGGCGGGCGTAGTAGCCCATGTCGCGGCGGGTCTCGACGGTCGATTCGAGAATGGCGGCCAGCCCCGCGTCGTCGCTGCGGGAGACGCTCTGCCGCTCCAGCCAGCCTTCGCGGCCCTGATCGAGTTCCGCTTGAGCGACGCCTTCCTCGAGCAATCGCTCCAGCTCCTCGCGCATCGCCTTCTCGACCCGGTCGCGGTTGGCCGGATTATAGATCGCGTACAGGTAGAACGCGGCCCGGTCGTCGAGCGAACGGGCGTTGAAGCCGGACGCCACGCCGTACGACAGTCCCTCTTGCTGGCGGACGCGGTCCGCGAGCCGCGAGGTCAGCGAGCCGCCCCCCAGCACGAAGTTCCCGAGCGTGACGGCGGGATAATCGGGATGGGCGTCGCTCATCGGCACGCCGAGGCCGGCGAAGTACATCGCGTTCGCCTTGTCCGGCGTGAGCACGGTCTTCGTTCCGCCCTTCGCGTCGGGATCGACGCGGTGCTCGAGCCGGGCGTAAGGCTCTCCGCTCTTCCACCCGCCGAGCATCTTCTCCAGCCGCGCGACCGTCGGGTCGAGGTCGAAGTCTCCCACCATCGCCAGCGTGGCGTGGCCCGCGCCGAGGAACCGGCGGTGCAGCTCGGCCACGTCGTCGCGGGTGACGGCGTCGAGTTCGTCGATCTCCTCCTGGGGCGTGGGCTGGTACCGGGGATCCCCCTTCTCGAACGGATCGAGGTGCCGCCGCACTTCGTTGACAGCGAGGCTCTGCGGATCGGTGAGCTGCTTTTCCAGCGTGGCCCGCTGCGCCCGTTGGAGGACTTCCAGTTCGGATTCGGGGAACGTCGGCGCCCGGAGGACCTGCTCCAGCAGATCGAGCGCTTCGGGAAGCCGATCTCGTTTGACCTGCAGAGTGAAGCTCGCTTCGCCGGGAGTTCCGGTCGCGGTCAGCTCGGCCCGGGCGCGGTCGAGGGCGTCCTGCAACTCCTGCCGCGTGAATTTCTCCGTGCCGCGGCGCATCATCGTCGGCAGGAGTTCGGCGACTTTCGATTTCCCGCGCAGGCCCTCGGCGGTGCCGTACCGCAGCGTGAGCCGCAGGAAGACCATGCCGCCGCGGGTCTTGCGGGGGAGCAGGGCGGCCTGCACGCCGTCGCCGATGTCGATCCGCTTCGTCCGCGATTCGACGTTCGCGGGGGAAACGTCGAACGCTTCGCCGGCGGCGACCTGCTCGCGTCCCTGGTAGTCGCCGATCATCTCGGCGAGATCGGGCGTCGCGGGGACTGCCACGCGGTCCGGCGTCTTCACCGGAAGATAGAGGCCGACGGTGCGGTTCGTCCGCACAAGGTACTTCTGTGCGACCTGCTTCACGTCCTCGGGCGTCACCTTTTCGAGCCGGTCGCGATAGACGAAATACAGCCGCCAGTCTCCCATCGCGGCCCAGTCGCTGAGATCGACGGCGAGCTCGGTGGCGTCGGCGGCCTGCAGCTCGCGCTGCTTGAGCAGCTTGGCGCGGGCCCGTTCGACTTCTTCCGGGGTGACTCCCTCGCGGCCGACTTTCTCGATCACGTCGGTCATCACGTCGAGCGCGACCTGCGGATCGTTCCCCGTGGGGACTTCGGCCAGGAACAGCATCACGCCGGGGTCGTGCCAGGCGAAGGCGGCCCCGGAGACGCTCGACGCCCGCTTCGTCTCGACGAGCGCCTTGTATAGCCGGCCCGAGGGGGACGCCGTGAAGATGCTCTCCAGCACGTCCAGCGCGGCATAGTCGGGATGCGCTCCGGAGGGCATGTGGTACACCGCCCCGGCGGCGGCGACGTCTCCCACCCGGCGCAGCGTGACGAGCCGCTCCCCGTCCTGCGGCGGCTCCTCGGTGTAGGTGCGGGGCAACTCCCGCTGCGGGCGGGGGATCTTGCCGAAATGTTTCGCGATCAGGGCGAGCGCCTGCTCCGGGTCGAACTTGCCGGCGACCACGAGCAGCGCGTTGTCCGGCTGGTAGTACCGGCGATAAAAGTCCTTGAGGCTCTCGATCGGGACGCGCTCGATGTCGGCCCGGTTGCCGATCGTCGCCTTGCCGTAGTTGTGCCACTGGTAGGCCGCGGCGAGCATCCGCTGATAGAGGATGCTCGCCGGGCGGTTCTCGCCCGCTTCGAACTCGTTGCGGACGACGGTCATTTCCGAATCGAGGTCCGCCTTGCGGACGTGGCTGTGGACCATGCGGTCCGCTTCGAGCCGGATCGCGAACTCGAGGTTGTCGCCGCGGGCGGGGAGCGTCTCGTAATAGTTGGTGCGGTCGACCCAGGTGGTGCCGTTGAACCGCGCCCCGCGCTCCTGAAGGGCCTTGGGGACCTGGGGATGCGTGGGGGTCCCCTTGAACAGCATGTGTTCGAGCAGATGGGCCATGCCGGCCTCGCCGTACCCTTCATGCCGCGAGCCGACGAACACCGTCAAGTTCACGGTGACGGTGGGCTGCGAGTCGTCGGGAAACAGGAGCACCTTCAGCCCGTTGTCGAGGACGTATTCCGAAATGCCTTCGATTTCGGTGATTTTCTGGATGCCGCGGGCATTCGCGTCCGCTTCGGCGGCCGCGCAGGCGGAAACGGCGACTCCCGAGACGAGCATCGCGCACAGGCCTTTCCATCGCCAGTCCATGGTCGATCCTTCCGGCGAAACGACGAAGGGAGAGATTCATCCGAATCGTAGCACCCGCCCCCCCCGCTTGGGAACCGACCGCCGCGCCGGAAACGGGCTTCGCCGGCAATCGGGTTCGTGCGGGCTGAAATCCGCACTATGCCGATTCACACGCTCGGAGCAGCGCCCGGTAGCCTCCGTCCGCCGGGTCGCCGGGAAAGGGGTGGTGCTCCGCGACCAGCTCGAACTCCGGCCGCTCCGCGAGCACGTTCCGCACCACCTCGTCGTTCTCTTCCGGCTCGATGCTGCACGTGGAGTAGACGGCGCGGCCGCCCGGCTTCAGCCGGGCGAGGGCGTCGCCCAACAGCCGCGCCTGGAGGGCGGGCAGCTCCCGCAAATCCTCCGGCTTGAGCCGCCAGCGGGCTTCCGGCCGCCTGCCGAGCACACCGGTGTTCGAGCAGGGGGCGTCGAGCAGCACCGCGTCGAATGGCCCGGCGGGAATGTCGCGGCCGTCCCGCTCGATCGTCCGCGTCGTAATGCTCGCGAGCCGCAGGCGGTGGACGTTCTCCTCGACGAGCGCCAGCCGTTCCGGCCCGACGTCGGTCGCGACGATCGCGCCGGCATCGTCCATCAACTCGGCGAGATACGTCGTTTTCGTGCCGGGAGCGGCGCAGAGGTCGAGGACCGTCTCCCCCGGCCGCGGATCGAGCAGGTCGCAGACCGCCATTGCCGATTCGTCCTGCACGCTGAACTGCCCCTCGGCATATCCGGGGAGCGCATCGATCCGCGCCGGCCCGGTGAGCCGCACCGCGGCCTCGTGCGCGCCCGGCTCGGCGTCGATGCCGGCGTTCCGCAGCGCGTCGAGGAATTTGTCGCGCGAGGTCCGCAGCCGATTGACGCGGAGCACGATCGGGGGCGGCGAATCGAACCGGAACCCGAGCGTCAGCAGCTTCTCGAACGGATAGCGCGCCGTCCAGCGGCGCACCAGCCACGGCGGAAACGAAAACGCCCGCGCGAAGTGCCCCGCGGGATCGGCGGCGGGATCCGGGAACACGGGAAGCGTCAGTCGCCGATAGCGGCCGTGGGACGGATCGCCGGTCCCTTCCGCTTCCGTGGGGCGGACATCCATGTCTGCCCGGGCCGATTCGGCTGGAGAATCGCCGGCAGGCTGGAAAGCCTGCCCCACGGCGGACGGTTCGGCGATCCGTCCTACGGTCATCGGCACGGCGTCGGCGGCGGGGCGATCGGTGAACTCCGCTGTCACCGTCCGCGCGACCGCCCGCAGCACGCCGTTGACGAACCCCGCCCACCGCGGCTCGCCGGCCGTCCGCGCCAGCTCGACCGTCTCGTGCACGGCGGCGTGGGCCGGGACCGAATCGAGCAGCGCGAGCTGATACGCGCCGAGCTGCAGGATCGTCCACAAGCGATCTTCGACTTCGCGCCGGGGCCGGCGGACGTGCGGCTGGAGCAGCGCGTCGAGGGTGCTTCGCCGCCGCACGATGCCGTTCACGAGTTCCAGCGCGAAGCGGCGATCGGCGGGGGAGAGCTCCGCCGCGGAGGCTTGCGCGTCGAGCAGCGGCGCGACGAACTGCCCGGTGCGGCGATGCTCGTCGAGCACCGCCAGCGCGACGCCTCGCGCGCCGACCGCCGGCTGGCGCCGTGTCCTCGCGTCCTCGCTCATGCGGCCATCGATTCGGGTAGCTGAATTCGCAAGAATTCAGATGGTTCAAGCTGAAGTCTTGCGACTTCAGCTACTGGCAAGCTGGCAGCTTGCACCACGAACTCTACCCGATGAACTCCGGCTCGACGAGCCGCGGGATGATTCCCGCCTCGTGCCCGCGGCGAAGCAGCGTCGCGACGGCCTCGCGGCCGCGGGGGCCGAAGTCGAGCGTCCAGTCGTTGACGTACATCCCGACGAACTCGTCGGCCTGCTCCACGTCGAGGTTGCGGCCGAACTGGAGCGCGTATTGCAGCGCCTCCGACCGGTTGTCGAGGCCGTATTGAATGCTCTGCTTCAACAAAGCCGTCACGTCGTCCATCGCGGCCGGGCCGAGGTCGCGGCGGACCGCGTTCGCCCCGAGCGGCAGGGGCAGCCCCGTCTCCTCCATCCACCAGTGGCCGAGATCGACGACCAGCTCCAGCCCCTGGTCGCCGAACGTGAGCTGCCCTTCGTGGATGATGAGACCGGCGTCGACCTGGCCAGCGGCGACCACGTCGAGGATCTCGTCGAACGGGTGCACCTCGTAGCGGAAGAAATCGCCGAGCAGCAGCTTGAGCGCCAGGAACGCGGTGGTCAGCGTGCCGGGGACGGCGATCGTCTTGTCCTGCAACTCCTCGATGGTCGCCGGCTCGCGGGCGACGACCATCGGGCCGTAATCGTCCCCCATGCTCGCCCCGCAGGCGCAGAGGGCGTAGCGGTCGGCGACGTAGGCATAGCCGTGCAGGCTGACCGCCGTCAACTCGAGTTCGCCCTCGAGCGCCCGGCGATTGAGCGTCTCGATGTCTTCGAGCTGGTGGCGGAACTCGTAGCGGCCGGTGTCGATTTTGCCGTTGGCGAGCGCGTGGAACATGAAGGCGTCGTCGGGGTCGGGACTGTGCCCCACGCGGATCAGCGTCTTTTCGTCGGTCATCGCGGGCATCTGGGTTCGAGGAGACGGGCGGCGGGAGACAGCCTATTCGCCCCGCGGGTGGGCCGCAACCGAGGAAGGCAGTAGGCAGTCGGCAGTCGGCGGGATGGGGTCATTCAATACTTCCAAGTTCGTGCGGCGCGTCATGCCCGCGAAGGCGGGCATCCAGCGGCGGCGCGGACGATGGGCTGGATTCCCGCCCCCGCCGTCGCTGGGGGCAGGCACTGCGCGGGAATGACGGAGCCGCGTTCTTGGAACTACTGTCATTGGGACTTCCGCCTTGAGGCCGGTTCCGCCGAGCCGCGGGCCGCCTCCCGCAGCGTCTTCAGAAACGCCTCTCCCCATTCCTCCATCCGCTCCTCGAGCCGGGCCGTGCAGTCGCAGTCGCCGCAGGCCCACGGCTCGCTGCCGTCGAGGTCGCGGCAATTGTGCCGCCCGTGGGCGTCCTGGACTTCGAGCAGTTCGAAAAACTCCTCCCAGTAGGGCCGCTCCTCGTCGAGCGGGACATCGCAGAAGCAGCATTCGACCCATTTTGCCGTGCCGTCGTCGCACAGCCGGGCCTGCCGCATGTTCGCCAGATATTCGTCGCCGGCGACCGAGCCTTTTCCGAGCGAGCCATCTTCGATGGCCCGCAGCAGTTCGCGCTCGCGTCCCGGCCGCACGCGGGCCGTCACCAGATACCGCATGGATTTTTCGTCTCCGCAAGACCGATTCGCTGTCCTTTCTCGATGCGCTTTCATTGTAGACGGCGGCCGCGTCCGGGACTGCGCCCGCGTTTCACGTGAAACGCTCGGAGCGCGTCGCCGCGCGTGCGAGCCGCGGGTGATATCCACGGATTGCGCGGTCCGATCCGAGGTGAGCCTCTCGATCCCTTTCGCCCGCCGCTGAGAAAGAGACGCACGCGAAGGCGCGAAGTGCGCGACGAAGCGCGGGTGGCGTTTCCTCCCCCGCTCACGCGGGAGGCTCGCTGATTTCTCTTTGCGCACCTTTGCGATCTTTGCGCCTTTGCGTCGAAATCGTCTTTGGCCGCGGCTTCGCCGCGCTGGGCGTTTCACGTGAAACGCTGCCTGCGCGTTTCACGTGAAACGTTGCCGCGGATCCCGTGCGCGTTTCACGTGAAACGTTCGCAAACGCGCCGCGGCCTCTCGGCGCGTCGCCGGCCCCAACCGCTTGGGGCGAAGCCGACGCCCGCCCCCTCCATGCGGGGCGCCGCGACCGCGATCGCGAACACTGATGACGGCGCAATCCGCGACGGCCGGGAAGAATGGGATGTCGTCGTCGGCGCGGGGCATGGTTCCCTGGCCATGAATAATCCGGGTTAATGTCACCCCCGCCCGGCGGTCCCTCCCGCAGACGACATTCACCGCACGATCACGGGAGATCGCGATGGACCGCATGCAGATCCGTTCCGCGCTGGCTCACGTCGGGCAGGCGCTCCGCGAGCCGGAGGCCTTCGCGGCCGATTGGAACGAGGGGCGCGTGCGCTACCGCCTCGCCGTGTGGGGAGCGCTGCTCGTCACCGCCGTGCTCGGGACGACGACCTACGGGATGACGATGGGACTGCTCGGCGGGGGGACCGGCGTGCTCGTCAAAGGGGCCGCCCTCACGCTGGCCGCCGGCCTCGCCTGGGCGATCCCGCTTCCCGCGCTGTACATCCTCAACAGCCTGTCCGGCTCGCGGCTGCCGGCGAGCAGCACGCTGCTCGCGGCGCTCGTCACGGTGAGCTGGGGCGGGCTGGCGATGATCGCCTCGATCCCCGTCAACTGGTTCTTCACCGTCGCGGTCCCGCACCCGGGGTTCGTGCTGCTTGTGAACCTCGTCGTGTTCACCGGCGTGGGGGTCGCGATGATCGACGTCTTCCGCCGCGTGATGCGCCGGCTGGAGCCGCGGCACGTCACGCCGACGTGGTGGCTGCTGCTGGTCGCGGTGATCGGGACGGAGTTCTTCTATTGCTTCGGGCTGTTCACGTTCGCGGCGCCTTGAACGAGGGAAACGCGATGTCCACGAGGGAAGACCATTCGACCGCCGCCCGTGAATTCGGGGCGACGCTCCAGACCGAGAACGAGTTCGAGACGAGCGAGCCGTTCGCGACGTGCAGAGAGTTTCGGGAATCACCCGTTCCCGCGGATTGCCGCCCCGCATGCGGATTCGCGCCGTTGCCGCTCGTCGAAATCGTTCCCGAGGCGGACCCCGCGAGAACCCTGGGGCTCGTCGAGCTGATCCTCAAGGACCGGCCGCGGCTGGAAGCGGTGATCCGCCGTCGCCCGTTGCAGGGGGAGCTGGTCCCGCGGTTCCTGGCCATCTCGCTGGCGAGCTTCTGCCTGTTCGGGACCGCGATGGCGCTCGTGTTCCACGCGGCCGGAACGTGGCCCGCGCTCGGCCCGCTCGACAAGTGGCTCGCGGGCGGCCCGCCGCCGATCGAGTTCCGCGCCGCCGGCGCCGCCGGCGCGTCGCCTCTGCATTCCGCGGTCGCGCTCGTCGCGGCTTACGCGCTGGGCCTGATCGCGGCGACCGGCGTCTGCCTGCCGAGCCTGTACTTCTACGGCCTGCTGGCGGGGGTGAAGATGTCGTTCCTCGACGTGACGGTCCACGCGCTCAAGTCGAAGGCGACCGCGGCGGTGGCGCTCGTGGGGATCCTGCCGATGTACGCGGCGATCGCGCTGGGGATGGTGATCTTCGACGTGCCGGACGAGCTGCGCGACGCGTGCCTGCTGGTGGGGCTGGCGCTGCCGTTCGTCGCCGGGCTGTGGGGGACGCGGTCGCTGTACGTCGGGTTCTCCGGCCTGTGCGACACGATGGCCCCGGAGTTCCGCGAACGCCGCGCGTGCTTCCTCCGCCGGCTCGTGTTCTCGTGGTCGGCAGTCTACACGGCGATCACGCCGGTGATGATCTTCACGCTGTGGCAGCGGTTGAGTTGAGAGTTGAGAGTTGAGAGTTGAG
>JBBDNU010000141.1:0-18842 GCA_040877365.1 Planctomycetales bacterium | reverse complement strand
CGACGCCTGCGGACAGCCCCGACCACAATTCTCAACCTGATTCGCGGAGAGCCAGTTTTCCCTGTCGAGAGCCACAGTCCATGCGTCGCCTGTGCGTGTTCTGCGGATCGAAGGCCGGGACGGAGCCACGGTATGCCGAATCGGCCGCGGAGCTTGGACGGTTGCTGGCGGCCCGCGGGATCGGGCTGGTGTTCGGCGGCGGCAGCGTGGGGTTGATGGGAGCGATCGCGGACGCCGTGCTCGATGCCGGCGGCGAAGCGATCGGCGTCATCCCGCGGAAGCTCGCCACGAAAGAACTCCTGCATCCCCGCGTCCTCGACATGCGCGTCGTCGACAGCATGCACGCCCGAAAGGCGCTCATGGCGGAGCTGGCGGATGCCTTCGTCGCCCTCCCCGGAGGACTCGGGACGTTCGAGGAACTGTTCGAGGTCGTCACCTGGACGCAGCTCGGATTTCACCGCAAGAACGTCGGGCTGCTGAACGTCGCCGGCTATTTCGATCCCCTCGTGCGGTTGATCGACCACGCGATCCAGGAAGGCTTCATCAAGCCCGCGCACCGCGGATTGCTCGTCGTCGAAGAGCGGCCGGAGGCGCTCCTCGACCGCCTCGCGACGCACGAACTGCCGCCCGTCCCGCGCTGGCTGGGACCGGCGGAGACGTAGGCCGCAAGCTGGACTCCGGCGGCCATCTCGATAACCTGTGTTGCATGGAATGAGCGGCAGGCGGCAGGGAGGGAGTTCGCGTGGGGATCGTGATCGGAATGGACGAAGCCGGATACGGGCCGAATTTCGGCCCGCTCGTGGTGACGGCGACCGTCTGGGAAGTGCCCGGCTCGCCCCACGATGCGGACTTCTGGAAGGCGCTCCGCCCGATCGTCGTCCGCGACCCCAAGGCCCCGCACAAGAAGCTGCACATCAACGATTCGAAAGCCGTCTACAACTCCGCCCGCGGACTCGGGCCGCTCGAGCGGTCCGTCCTCGGCGTGCTGGGGGGCGCCGGCCATCAGCCGCGCGGACTGCGCGATCTGGCGGCGCTGCTGACCGGCGGCCGGATCGAGTTCGACGGGGAGCCGTGGTTCCTCGGCCGCGACCTCCCGCTGCCGCACGCCGAGCACGAATTGTGTTTCGACGAACTGGCGCAGCGGTGGCGGGCCTGCTGCGAGAAGGAAGGCGTCCGGCTGCGGGCGGTCGCCAGCGACGTCGTCCTCACGCGGCGATTCAACGAGTTGGTCCGCGCCGCGGGGAGCAAGGGGATGGCCCTCTCGCGAATCAGCTTCGACCTCCTCCGCCGCGTGTGGGACCCCGACGGCGAGGAGCCGACGCTCGTCATCGCGGACAAGCACGGCGGCCGCAATCGCTACGACCTGCTGCTGCAAGAGGTGCTCGACGGGGTGATGATCTTCCGCCGCGAGGAGGGGCGGGACGCGAGCCGCTACCGCGTGAACCGGACCGAGCTGCGGTTCGAGCCGCGGGCGGAATCGCACCTGCCGGTGGCGTTCGCCTCGCTGGTGTGCAAGTACGTGCGGCAACTGGCGATGTCGCTGTTCAACGACTTCTGGCGCGGGCACCTCCCGAACTTGAGACCCACGCAAGGCTATTCGACCGACTGCCACCGCTTCCGCAAGGACATCGCGGAGACCGCCGCCCGGTTGGGCATCGCGGACGAGGGGCTGTGGCGGGAACGGTAACGAGTCACGCAATCACCCGGCCGACCATCCACGCGGCTGGAGTTTCGGTCGAAGCGGGGACGTGGGCGAATGCCGGAGAAGCCGGCGGGGCGTCCTGATTGCGCTGCTTATGAAATTCCAAGTCCATTCGGATGATTCCCGGCGACCAGACCGGTCCGGATCCCGCTTGGCTCCTGTACCGGCCGCGCGACGGAAACGAGCGCTTCTTCATCGTCCTGCGGGTCGCCCCAGAAGTCGCTCAGGGTGGAGATTTCCGCAGTCCGCCGACGCCGCGTGAGAAACTCTCGGACCTCGAACAGCCACGCGCGGCGTCCCACGCCGTAGCACCAGCGGAGCGCCCGGCGGATCCCCCGGTCGCGGTGCGACATGACCCTCCGCAGCGCTCGCGGGCGGAGTTGGAGCACCGCCTCGGTCAGCTTGACCCACAGGAACACCCGCCACGGCGGAACGCCGGTCGCCAGCACCTGGTGGCGGTAGTCCCACTTGCTGCGGTCCGGCTCGACGACCCGGCGGGCGGCGCTCTCGCGGAAGAATGGAGTCCAGCGGTGCGGCGTGACGTACATCGCGTTGATCTGGTCGGGATCGTACAACAGGAGCTGCATCATCCCGCGGAGATGATCGGCGTCGGTCTCGCGCTCGAAGCCGACGACGTACGCCGCCTGCGAGAGAATGTCGTGCTCGCGCAGGAGGCGGATCGCCTCGCGGTCGATGGCGGCGGTGGTTCCCTTGCGAATCCGCACCAGTGTCGCGGAGTCGAGCGTTTCGATGCCCATGAGAACGCGGGCGAACCCGGCGCGCTTGTAAAGGTGCAGGATGTCCGCGTCGCGAACGATGTCGCCGGCCCGGATCGTCCCCACGAGCTGCACGGGGACGTTCTCGGCGATCAGCGCTTCGAGAAATGTTCGCCACAGGCGCTTCGAGGAGGTCGGGTTATCGTCCGCGAGATCGACGAAGCGAACGCCGTGCGCGCGGTGCAGCCAGCCGATCTCCGCCGCCACCCGCCGAGGATCGCGATAGCGCCAGCGGGTCCAGAAGCCGCGCTGCCCGCAATAGCTGCACAAGTGCGGGCAGCCGCGCGAGAACTGGACCACCGCGGCCCGCCCGGCTCCCCAATACTGGTAGCGGTCCCAGTCGTCGATCAGTTCCCAGCCGACCCGGTACTGGTCCAGATCGCGAACGGCGGCCGCCGGCGGCGTGAAGCGCGGCCGGCCCCGCTGCCGATACGCGATGCCGGGGACCGCGGCGAACGAGTCGCCTGCGGCGAGCGCTTGCAGCAGCGCGACCGCGGTCGCCTCTCCTTCTCCGCGGACGATCACGTCGAACTCGGGATGGGCCGCAAGGACTTCTTCGGCGTGATATGTGGGGAACACGCCGCCATAGATGATCGCGACGGCGGGCAGCGTGCTCTTGAGGGCCCGCGCGAGTTCGGCGATCACCGGATGCGCGGAGGTCGAGCCGGAATGCCCGACGAGCACCGCATCCGGCCGCCACTCATTCGCGCGGGCGACGATTTCGGCCGCGGAGAGCGGCCCCAGTTCCGCATCGACGAGCCGGACGACGTGCCCCGCGTCGATCAGCGGCCCGCCGACCGCGAGCAATCCGAGCGGGGGCATCTGCCCTTCGTGGCAACGGCTGGCGACGGCCGGATGCGGAGGATTGAGGAGGAGGACGCGCATTCGTCGGCGCCGCCGCGATGGGGCTCAGCTATTAAGGCGAGGTCGTTCCTCGACTCGTTGACTAACAGCAACCGGGACCGAAGCGAAGCAGCAGAGGACATTGGAACGGCGGGATCGCGCCATGTCAAAGAAATTCCGGGGCCAGTTCTTCCAGGTTTGCGGCAGCGCGTGATGCCGGCGGAGTGCCTGCCCCCAGCGAAGGCGGGGGTGGGCATCCAGCGGCGGCACGCACGGCAGGCTGGATTCCCGCCTGCGCGGGAATGACGTGAAAGTACCAGGCGAAGTGGCGGGGCGGGGGGTGCGGCACGAATCCCGCGGGGCGTGGCCCGCGGGCTTTGGGGCTCCTCATCGAAAACTCATGCGGCGTTCTTGGAGGCTTCGTGAGCGGGTGGCATAGTCGTCTCCCATGAACCGTTTCCGCTTCGCGTTCGCGCTCGGTTGCCTGTTGTTTTCGGCGTCTCCCGCTTTCGCGGCGAAGGAGGCGATCGATGCGATCCCCGCGGACGCCGCGCTCGTCGTGCGGCTCAAGTCGCCCAAGACCACGCTGGCGAACGTCATCCGGACCGTGGCGACGTTCGATCCGCAGCTCGCGGCGGCGATACAGCAGGGGCAGGCGCGGATCGGCGGCTGGGTCGCCAACCCCACGCTCGCGGGAATCGACGACGGCCGCGACTGGTGGATGGCCGCCTTCCTCCGGGAAGGGGCCGAACCGGCGCTTGCGTTCGCGATCCCCGCGAAGGACCCCGCGACGATGCGGCTCGCCGTCGGGGCCGGGTTCCACTTCGTCACCGACGGGGACCTCGTGTTCTACACCCGCGACGCGGAAGTGGCGGCGGCGATCGAAGCCCTCGTGCGCGGCGGCGAAGGCTCGATCTCCGCGACGATGAGCGAGTCGAGCCGGGCCGCGTTCGATGCCGGCGACTTTTCGGCATATCTCCACCTCGCCCGCGTCCGGGAACTTTTCCGCGACGACCTCGACCTCATCTGCGACGAGCTGGATGCGACGCTGCGGCTGCTCGAGGAGCATTCGGCGAGCCCGCCGGGAGTCGATCTGCCGTCGGTGATCGCCGCGTATCGCACGCTGGCGCACGCCGCGCTGCAGTCGATCGAGGATGCGGAGGGGCTGGCCGTGGGAGCGCGGCTGGACGCCAAGGGACTGGACCTCGAGCAGTATTTCGCGGTGACGCCAGGTTCCCCCACCGCGCGGGCGCTGGCGGCCCATTCCGTCTCGCCGCTGAAGCTCCTCGAACAACTGCCGCCCGATAGTCTCGCCTATGTCGGCATCCACGGCGATGCGGCCGGGACGCTCCGCCGGCTGGCGGCGTGGCGCTCGGCGTTCGCCGGTGCGAACGACGCGGCGCGGTCCGCGGACGCGTCTCTCCTGGAAGAATTGGCCGCGCTCGACGTGGGCGACCTGTGGTGGTCGTTCAAGCTGGGCCAGCTCGCCGACGGGGCGCTGGAAGGGGCGGCGATCGTCGCCGCCCGACCGCCGGAGCAAGCCCGCGAGCTGGCGCGGAAGCTGGCGGCGTCGTTCCCGTCGCACGAGGCGGGCGGACTTCGGCCGGCGATCGCGCTCCGGCCGGACGCGGAACAGAACGATGACGGGACGGCCGCCGACGTGCTGGCGCTCCGTCTGGTCGGCAACCCCGCGGCGCCGTCGCTCGGTGCCGCGGGGCGGATCGCCGACGTGCTGATCGGCCCGGGAGAGAAGACCGGGCGGCTGGCGCCACTGCCGGACGGGCTCGTCGCGACGGTCGGAATGACCCGGGAGAAGTCGGCGCAGCTCGTGCAGGGCGTCCGCGACGCGCAAGCGGGACATCCGCAGGCGAACGCCGTATTCGCCGCAACGCGCAGCCGGCTGCCCGAGCAGGCGAACCTGATCGTGATCGCCGACGTGGCGGGCATCGCGCACGAAGCGTTGCGGCTGGCGATCGACACGGGGAAGTATCCGCTGCCGGTGAACCACGAACTGCTCAAGCGGCTCGACCTGCGCCGCACCTACTTGGGGATCGGCGTCGCGGCGGACTCGGCGGGGGTGCGCGTCGTCGCGCACGTTCCGGCGAAGCAGCTCGAGGGCTTGCAAAAGATGAGCTTTCTCTTGCGGGCGAGCGGCGTGCCGGGCTTCGCGCCCGCGGCCGATTCGCCGCAGCCGGCGCGGCGATACTGAGCGCCCGCCTCGGGTGCGGCAGGAATCCCGCGAGGCGCGGCCAGCACGCGGGCTTGGACGGTCTTCACGCACCACCGGCACATTCCGCACGACCGGAGGTTGGCGGCTCGGATCGGGCGGCGCGGATGCGTTCCGCCTGCATGGCGGTCCACTGCGATCTAAACTTGCGGGCGGCCCGACGGTCCTCGGGATGTGTCCCGGGTCGCCCGATCCCCCCCTCGATCCGCGGAGCCGACACGGATGAACTGGTCGAAGATGCGCAGCGCGGCCCTGGGCGACCGCCCGCAATCGCCGATACCGCCGGAAGTGAAGCTCCCGGTGCTCCCCGGGGCGTTGACGGAGTTCATCCGCAAGGCCGAGGACCCGCACGTCAGTCCCGCTGCGCTCGCCGCCGTCATCGAGACCGACGCCGGGCTGACGCTGGACCTGCTCAAGCACATCAACTCGAGCGCCTGCGGAGTGCGGCAGAAGGTCGCGTCGGTGCAGCAGGCGATGAGTCTGCTGGGCATTCCGGGGACGAAACTGCACCTGTCGACGACCGCCGTGCGCCACGCGCTCAACGCCCGGCAATCGAAGCTGATCCATTTCCGCACGTTCTGGGGGACGAACCTGGAGCGGGCGCTGTTCGCCCGGCACGTCGCCGAATTGCTGGGCGCCGATGCCGACCTGGCGTTCGCCGGTGGAATGCTGCAGGACTTCCTGCTGCCGGTCCTGACCAGTGAAATGCTGAATTTCTACGTGCGGTTCGTCGATGCGCAGGACCGCAAGCCGACCGATCTGCACCTGTTCGAGCGGAAGCGGCTGGGGTGGGACCACGGGCAGGCCGCGGCGCACGTGATGTTCGCCTGGGGCTTTCCCGACGACCTCATTTGTTGCGTGCTGCACCACCATCGGGGGCTGGAAATCCTCGATGACCCGGCATTGGCGCAGACTGCGGCCGCGGCGACTGCGATCGCCGGGCTGATGCCCGATCCGTTCCGGCAGGCGCCCGGCGGGCTGGAGGAGTTGATGCGACTGGAAGCGGCGTGGCCCGCGTTCGACCTGCCGGCGATCGCCCGCGAGGTACAGCGGCAGTTCCAGGAGATGTCTCCCGGCGGACCGGCCGGGCGGATCTCGCTGCTCCGCCGCTGCGAAAACGCCCTGCTGGGAAAGGAAGCCTGAAGCGATCCATGGCCGCGACGACCGCAATCGACTGGCAGACGGTCCGCGAGCAGGCGCTGAGCGAGTTCACGATCGCCGCCCTGCCGCCGACGCTGCAGCTGCCCGCGCTGCCGCACGCGGTGACGACGTACCTTCAGAAGTCGGAAGACCCGCAGGCGAGCCTGAAGGAGCTGGCGCGGACCATCGAGACCGACACCGGTTTGACCGTCGAGTTGCTGAAGCACGTGAACTCGACGGCGGTCGGGCTGCGGCACCGGGCGACGACGGTCCAGCAGGCGCTGACCCTGCTGGGGCAGAAGCGGGCCCGCACGTTCGTCGTCACCACCGGCATGCAGGCCGCGGTCCGCTCGCGGAAATCGCGGCTCATCAACCAGAGCTGCTTCTGGAACGCGAGCCTGCAGAAGGCGCTGTTCGCGAAGGAGGTCGCGCAACTCCTGCAGGTCGAGGATCTCGAGATCGCGTTCGCCGGCGCGCTCCTGCAGGACTATCTGCTGCCGGTCATCACGAACGACCTGTTCGATTCGTACCTCGTGTTCATCGAGCGGCGGTCCGCGCAGCCGAAAGTCATCACCGATTTCGAGCGCAAGACGTTTGGCTGGGACCACGCGCTGGCGGGGGCGTGCCTGGCGCACCGCTGGAAGCTCCCCGACGAGCTGGTGTGTTGCGTGCTGCACCATCACCGCGGCTTGAAGCTGCTCGCCGACCCGCTGCTGGGCCGCTCGGCCGCCGCGGCGGTCGCGGTCTCGGCGCTGATTCCGGACCAGCTCCGTCAGCAATATCAGGGGTTGGAGCACCTGCTGTTATTGCAGGAGAAGTGGCCCGCGTTCGACCTGGAGGCGGTGGCGAACCGGGTCGATGAGCAACATGCGGCGCTGGGACTGGGCGTGCGGAACGATTTTCCGCTGGCCCGCCGCTGCCGGCCCGCGATCGAATCCGTCCCGCAAGCCGCCCGCGCGTGACCCTCTCGCCGGCGGCGTGCGCCATGGGTCTCTGCTGGCATTCGCGTTCCGCGGCCGGTACAGTCTACCGGCCGCAGCCTTCGACTTTCATCATCGGCCCTCACTCCTTCTGCACGGGTTTTTCCATGGCCGAGAAATCGCCCCCGCCGCCCGAGGCCGCCCCCGTGTCGGGACAGGCCGCCGCCGCCGTCCGCCGGCCCGAGAGCATCTTCCTCGTGTCGTATCCGAAAATCGTGTTCCTGTATCCGACGTTTCTGGCGGCGATCGCGGCGGGGATTTACCTGCTGATCGCGAAGGACGAATCGGTCGCGACGCACGCGGTGTCGTTGATCTTCCTGGCGGTGCTGGCGCTGAACCTCGTGGTGTTTTCGTTCGATTTTCCGCGGACCACCTCGCTGACCCTGTTCTTCTTCCTGGTCGCGGTCGGGATCGGGCTGTGGATGCTGTTCCGGCTCAATCCGGACCTGTGGCCCGCATTCACCGATTTCCTGCGCTCGCTCGACCCCTTCGCCAACGCGACGTTCTATTTTCTGTTCGCGGGCGTGCTGGGGCTGATCTACGTCGGCGTGTTGATCTCCGTGCGGTTCGACTACTGGGAGGTCCGCCCGAACGAGCTGCTGCACCACCACGGGATCCTCAGCGATCTGAAGCGCTTCCCGGCCCCGCAACTGCGGATCGACAAGGAGATCAACGACGTGTTCGAGTACCTGCTGCTCCGCTCGGGCCGGCTGATCCTGCACGCCAGCCAGGAGCGGCGGGCGATCGTGCTCGACAATGTGTTCTTCATCAACCGCAAGGAAGAGCAGATCACGCGGATGCTCGGCGCCTTGCAGGTGCAGGTCCGCAGCGACGAAAGCTAGAAGTTAGAAGGAAGAAGGAAGAACAGGTTTCGTACTTCGTACTTCGTACTTCTTACTTCATACGCCGCATCATCGCCTGGCGCATCTCGCGCTGGGCGTCTTCCTTCTTCAGCCGCTCGCGCTTGTCGTGCCGCTTTCGGCCGCGGGCCAGCGCGATCGTCACCTTGACCCGCCCGCGCTTGAAGTACACGGCGAGCGGAACGAGCGTCAGCCCTTGCTCGGTCGCCGATTCGGCGAACTTCCGCAGCTCCTTTTTATGGACGAGGAGCTTGCGGGTCCGCTTCGGCTCGTGGTTCATCAGGTTGGCCTGGGGATACTCCGCGATGTCGGCCCCCACGAGCCACAGCTCGCCGTCGCGGACGCGAGCGTAGGCCTCCTCGATCGACATCTTCGAGGCGCGGACGCTCTTCACCTCGCTCCCGCCGAGCATGACCCCGCACTCGAGCTCGTCGAGAATGTCGTACTCGTGCCGCGCGCGGCGGTTCCGGCATACGAGCTTCGAGTTCGGATCGTCGGCGGCCTTCGGTTTCTTCTTCGCCATGCTGCGCTCTCCGATTGATTTATCGTCGAGCGCCCCCGCCGACGCAAGCGGGAATGGGTGGAGGTGGAGGGTCGAAGCGCGGCAGAGCCGCAACCGATAGGCTGTTTTTCGACGCAAAGCCGCAAAGACGCAAAGGAGCGCCAAGACGAAGTAGAGAAGGACGAATCCGAGGAACCACGAAGAGAACGCGGCCCCGTCATTCCCGCGCAGGCGGGCATGACGCGCCGTCGCGAACTTGGAAGTACTGAATGCTATCAGTGCCCATCCGTCAATTCCGTGGTGGAATGAGTTCGACCGGTTCCGCGTCCGCCCAATCGACTTCCTCTCCGCGCCCTCGGCGCTCTCTGCGGTTCAAGAGGTCGCCAAGCTCGTCCCGAATGATCCGAACCGCGGAGGACGTAGAGGTCGGTGCCTTGGCTCCAGTGCACAAGAAATCGCCTCCGGATCCGACGGTTCACGCGATTCAGCCCTCAACCCTCAACCTCCCCTCAACCCGCTCGCCTTCGTTCGACTTGCTCCGCGTGCTCCGGCAGCGCGATCGGCTCGATGCCCCGGCGCTGGAACGTCTCGGCGAGGTGCTGGTGGCAGGTGAAGACGAGCACCTGCCGCTCGCCGCCGGCGAAGTCGATGATCGTCCGCACGGCCGCCTCGGTCCGCTGTTGGTCGAAATTGACGAACACGTCGTCGAGGACGAGGGGCAGGGCGACGCCCTCGGCGGTCAACCGGTCGGCGACCGCCAGTCGCACGGCGAGCAGCACCTGCTCGCGCGTTCCGCCGCTCAATTCCGCGAGGGCCCGGGTGCGTCCCCGCTCGTCATCGACCAACAATTGCCGCTCTCCCAGCGGCGCCCAGACCGACTCGAATTTCCCCTCGGTGAAGGCGGCGAGGTAGCGGGAGGCGGCCCGGAGCGTGGCGGGCTGATGCGTCCGCTCGAACTCGCGCCGCATCCGCTCGATCGTCCGCGCGGCGAGCAGCGTGCCCAGCCATTCCTCGACGGTCCGCCGCAACTCGGTCCCCGCCTGCTCCCGTTCGAGCCGCAAGCGGGCGGCCGTGCGGTCGACGGCGAGCTCGTGGAGCGCATGCTTGACTCCACCGAGCTGCTCGTCCGCCGCTTCCCGCTCGTCCTCGAGGTGCGCGAGCTGCCCATTGAGCGCGGCGATCCGCTGCTGGTTCTCCTCGACGTCGAAGGCGATGAGGTCCTCCTCGACGATCACGAGCTCCGGCTCGGCGCGGATCGCGACCGAGAGGTCTTCCTCGGCGAGCGCGAGCAGCTCGTCGAGTTCCTTGCGGCGGACGACGAGCTCGGCGCGTTCCTCGAATTCGTCGCGCGTCGCGGCGCCGCCGCGAACCAGCAGCGCCGACCGCCGCGTGCCGGCCTCTTCGATCCGCCGCGCGTATTCGCGGGCCTCGTCGCGGCGCTTCTTGATTTCGCGGACCAGCCGCCTCCGCTCCGTTCGCTGGCGGCGCAGCTCGTCGAGCGACTCGGCCCAGCCGTCGAGGACTGCGCCCAGCGGCGCGCGCGAATTCCAGCGATCGACCAGCCGCCCGATGCGCTCCATGCGCGCCTTGGTCGATTCGAGCGCCGTCCGATCGCGTGCGAGCGATTCCCGCAGCGTCCGCAGGGCTGCGACGGCGTCGCGCGCGGCGATGAGCCGGCCGGCCGCCGCGAACCCCTCTTCGATGCTCACGGTTTCCGGCATTCCGGCGCGGCGGAGCAGCTCGCACCACTCCTGCCGGGCATCGCTCACTTCGCGAAGCACCGTCCGGTATCGGCTGCGGATTTCGATGAGCCGGCCTCGCATCCGGCCGATCGCGGCGACCGCCGCGGCGAGTTGCTCGAGCGTCGCGATCCGCCGCGCCTGATCGGCGAGGAGCGCGTCGACGGCAGGCGACGGACCATCCGCGGCGCGTGGATCGCCGTCTTGCCGCACGATGCGGGAGACGACTTCGCGCGTCTCGCGGAGCCGCTCGTCGTTTTCGCGGAGGCCATGTTCGAGGTCCGCCAACCGCTCCTTGACTTCGCGCTCGAAGTGCGACTTGAGCGCCCACGCCATGCCGCCGCAGGTGAATCCCAGCAGTGCGTACGCCAGTCCGGCGACGCCGCTGGTGGTGAAACCGGTCGCGATGCCCAGCCCGAGAAACACCAAACCGGTCACGCCGAAGAAGCCGAGCACGCCGGACACCCACCGCGGGAGCTGCGGGTGGTCCTGGAGCCGCGCCCGTTCCTGCTCCATGCCGCTGCGGCGCTGCTCGAACTCCGCCAGCCGGAGCTCGAGCCGGCCGAGGTCCTGGAGGTCGGCCAGCCGCTTTCGCGATTTCGCGAGGGCGTCGTCCAGCGAGTCGCCGCCGAGGGCGGCGAGCCGCTGCTGCGCCTCGACCGTGCGGCGGTGCACGGCGGAGGACAACTGCCGCCTGCGCTTCCTCAGACGGCCCCGCCGGACGAGTGCGGCCTGATAGCGGCGTGCGGCGGCGAGCAGCTCCGGCAGGAGCGTGGCCGGTATCGCAGCGCGCTCGAGGCGGACCGCGTCCCAACCCGTTCCCAGCGCCGCGAGGGAGTCCTGCCAGCCGGTCTCCGCCTCTTCGACCGCCGCCTCGTTCCGGGCGACCGCCTCCACCAGCCCGGCGATCCACTCCCGCGACTCGACCAGCCCCCGCAATTCTCCGGCGTGGCGCGCCAGGGGTTCCTCGGGTTGGAGCTCCGCGGCTTCGGCCCGGAACTCGGCCGCCTCCGCCAGCAAGGCGTCGCGGCAG
Organism: Planctomycetales bacterium; assembly: GCA_040877365.1. GTDB lineage: Bacteria > Planctomycetota > Planctomycetia > Planctomycetales > Planctomycetaceae > JBBDNT01. The sequence continues at coordinate 7,040 of JBBDNU010000141.1, read as the reverse complement.
CGCCTCGCGGAATCGAGGTCCGCCTCCAGTTCGTCGAGCTGCGCGAGCCCGCTCTCGGGGAAGCCGGCGAGGTGGGGCAGCGCGGCCAGTTCGGCCTTGAGCTCGCGCACCTGGCGCCAGGGGGCATGCGCCCGCTCGAGGAACAAGTGCCCGCGCAACTGGCGGTGCAGGTCGTTGCGTTCCCGCTTCGCCGCGTCGATCCGCTCCACGAGCCGCCGCCGCTCGTGGACGAGCCGCGCGTGCTCCTCCCGGCGACCGCCCAGCGCGGCGATCTCCGATGAGAGTTCGGCGTGCCGCCGCCGGAATTCGACGATCCGCCCGCTGTCGGAACCGGGATCGAACAGCCGCCGCCGCGCGCCGTCGATCGCCTGCGTCACGTCGAGCAGCCGCCGCCCTTCCGGCCCAAGAGCCAAGCCATGGATGTGACCGGCGACCTCGTCGCCCTCGAGTGTCGCGAGTTCCTGCAACTCGTGCAGGCCGATCGCGAACACGTGCTCGAACAGCGTCGCATTGGTCCCGTGCAACAGGTCGCGGAGGCGTTCGGCGTCGGTCCGCTCGTCGTCGCGCGGCCCCGCACCGAGTCCCCGCACGCCGACGAGGCCGGGGCCGCTTCCCGCGTCGAGCCGCGCGATCTCGAACGCTTCGCCGTCCTGAATGACGGTGAGCGAGCCGCTCCGCTCGACTTCCGGGACCACGCCGAAGCGGCGGTCGTCGATCGACGAAGGGAAGCCGTACAGCACGCCGCGGATGAAGCCGAGCAGCGTGGTCTTGCCGGCCTCGTTGGGACCGTACACGACGTTCACCCCCGGACGCAGCCGAGCGAGGGACAAATCCCGCCAGACTCCGCAGCGATCGACGTGGATTTCGCTGATCCTCATGTCGCGGACCCTTCCTCGATATTCGCCGCGCGCCAGGCGTCGCCGACCCGCCTCGCGTGCCCGAGCACGGAGGCCGGCTCCAACCGGTCCCGCTCGACCGGCCATTCGGCCGGGATGGCGTTCCGCAGCGACGGAATCGGCGCCGGCTCGTCGTCCGCCGCATCCGCGCGATTCGCACACCGTTCGAGGAGCGCGAAGTATTCCGCCGCCTGCGCGTCGTGCGGCGGCGCGTCGAGGGCCGCCGGCGTCGAGCGGAACTCATGGTGCAACGCCACCTCCCGCGGCAGCGTCTCGCGTTCGGCGAGCGCCTTCAGCAGTTCGTCCCGCACGCGCTCGTCTGCCAGTTCATCGAACAACCGGCCTGTCCCGGAGATCGTCCACGAGCACAGCCAGGCCCGCTCGCCCGGCTCGGCACGCCGCGTCCGCAGCGCCGCCGCCATCGCGTCGAGCAAGTCGTCGCGATGCGCGTGCGGCTCGAGGGCGAGCGGGAAATGCTCCCGCCGGACCGCCGCCGTGGGGACGAACGTCGCCCGCGAGATGCCTTCGGCGTCGACTTCGACGAGCGTGCAGCCGTGAGGGCCGGTTTGTCTGGCGGTCAGCCCCTGCGTCGCGCCGGGATGATGCGCAAAGACCGCGTGCGAACGCTTCGTCTGCCGCGGGCCGCTGCCAGCGAGCGCTAGATAGTCGATGCCGGCGGTATCCGCCCCGAACGGCGCGCCGAGCAGATCCGCCGTTCCTTCCGATCGTCGCCGCAGGCCGATCACGAACGGCGGCCGTTCCCCGGCGATCCGTGCCGGCGCGGCGGACGCCGCGCACCTGACCTCGGCGACCGTCCGCCCATCGCGGGCGATCTCGACGACTTCCCCCGGCCAGTCGGGGAGCAGGACCACGTTCGCCGGCAGATCGGGGATCGCCTCCCAAGCCGCGCGCGGATCGCGGTCCCCCGGCCACGCCAGCACGTCGATCTCCGCCTCGGCCAGGAGCGCGCAGCCTTCGACGAGCGCGATCCGGGCGGCGAGACTTTCCTCCGCTTCGTCGAACGTGTTGCCGGTCAGCAACAGAAAATCGACCGACCGCTCCAGGCAGGCTTCCAGGACGCGCTCGAACGCCGCCAGCGTCGCTGCCGCGACGCTCTCGACGAGGCGCCCGGGGAGCGGGCCGACGTCCCGCAGCGGAGAATCGAGCAGGCAGTCGGCCGCGTGGATGAACCGCAGCGGCTCGGATGGCATGGCGGACTCCGTTCCAGCCGGATCGACGCGGCCCCGACCTGTTGAAGGGCGGGGACCGAGGCAGACGGCGGCCAGTGTATCCGCTCCGGCAAGCGAGCGAAAGAGCGTTTGCCACCCGCCGCCGGTCCCCATTCGTCCCGACGGCCGGACGACGCGCCGACGAAGCTTCATGGCACCGAGGACGTCGGCTCGGCGAGGTTCGGTTCCTGTCCGGGGACCAGGACGCGGCGGCGCTGGTCGATTTCGACGCCCCGCCGACGGAGGGCCATCCGCGACAGCACCACGTGCGGTCGAACCCACTGGGGCGAGCAGGCGGCCAGTTGCAGGTAATGGTTCGCCTCGTCGTCGCCCCGGTTGGCGAGGAACTCACCGACCAGGAACCAGAGGGGGACGACTTGATTCGTGCGCGCCGACGCGACGATCGCCGATACCGCGTCCCGGTCGAGACGGGCCTTGTCGCCGGCCGCCAGGTGGTCCCGAAACAACTTCGCGAGACTGACGAAGCAGCCTCCCTGAAGGTCCTTCATCTCCGCGACCCGACGCAACGCCGCGTCGCGGACGTCCGTCCGCTTGAGACCGTCCGCCACGACCGCCAGCAGCATGCCGGTGTAATCGCTGTTCGTGGCGGCGACCGTCCGCTCGAGGACTTTGAGGGCATTCTCCCGCTCGTCGGTGAGCAGGTAGAAGACATACGTGTTCCCCAATTGATCCGGCGGAAGCTCGCCGCGCGATTCCAGGAGCTTGCGGGCGTGGTCGCGGGCGGCCCGCTCGTTCCCCCGGTTCGTGCGACGGCACCACAAGAGCCAGTCGAGCGCGGAACCGTCGTATCGCTCGGCCGCGGCACGGACGTACTGCTCCGCCTTCTCCCAATTGCCGACTTCTTCGTGGCATTCGGCGGCGCACTCGAGCGACCAGCCCGAATAGGTGGCGGCCGCGGCTTCGGCGTAGGGAAGCGCCTTCTCCGGCTCGTTTCGCGTGAGGAAATAACGCGCCAGCATGACCCGTGCCGTGGCGTGCTCCAGCCCGGCCACCGGCGCCTCGAGGGACTCCTCGAGCGTTTGCCGCCAGCCGTCGTAGTCCTTCTGCTGCCAGCGGAGGCTCGCCAGCCGCGAATAGCCGCTCCAGTTCGGTTGGAGTTCGACGTATCGCTTCAGGAAGCGCTCGCCGTCGGCCGGTCGATCGCGCTTCAGGTACTGTTCGCCCAGCCGCAGCATCACGAGCGGCTCGTCGTGATACCGGGCCTCGAAGCCGGGAAGGCTGCGCTGTGCCCCCTCCCAATCTTCGGCGATGAAGACGGCGACGGCGGCCGGCATATCGGGACTGGCGGCTCTCAACTGCCGCGCCTTGAAGGCCCGGAACTCCCCGGTCGTGAACTCGAGTTCCTTCAGAATCCCGCGGTAGGTGTCGCGGTTGCCGTGCTTCCAGGCGATGTTCGACAGGACGTTCCAGTGGCCGCTCGCCGGCTCGCTGGCCGCGGCCGCGAAGAGCATGGGGCGCTCGCTGTTCTCGAGCGCGGCGATCGCGCGGGGAGAGAGGAGTTCCTGGAGCTGCCGCCGCAGCAATTCCTGCTTCCGCTTCGGATCGGTGATGAAGCTCTGGGGATAGAAACCGTATGGATGCTTCTCCAGGAGGGGGAGCATTCGATCGATCGCGTCTCGCGTGTCGACCCCCAGCCAAGTGTGCAGAAAATCGATCAGGAACATCGCATGAATGAAGCTGTTCTCGCACACGAGCTGCCCGAGGCAATCGAGGGACGGCTCCCCGCGGTCGGTCTGCGGCCGCCCCGCCTTCTTCAGGGCGTCGATCAGCGCGGCGCGGCGCTCCGGCTCGCCGTCGGCGGCGCCGCCGGCCTCGGCGAGCTGGCGGACCTCCTCCGGCAAATCGCGGATCACTTTCAACCCGGGATACAGCGACTCGGCGAAATACCGGTTCCCCTGGACCGCGGCCGCTCGTTTGATCCCCAGCGAGCCGATCTCGTACATGAGCCCCATGGCGCGGTCGCAGTCGGGGACGGTTTCCAACATTCGGCTGGCGGACTCCAGCGCCGCCGTTTGCTGTTCGTTCGCCGTCCCTTCCAGCGACACCACGCGGAGCAGCCGGGCCAACCCCTGCTGTGTTCCCTCGTTCTCGGCGGACTGGAGCCGCTGCCTGTCGTACCGCGCGTAGGCCCAGGCGACTTCCGCCCAGTCCGGGATCGGACCGGCGTCGGCAAGGTCCGCGAACTTCGCCCGCCCCTCGGCGAGGTCCTGGCCGCCGAGCGCGTGCATCCCCACCAGCGTCCGCACGTAACCGCGGACGAGGAGCGATTCGGGAGACGGTTGCTTTCCGCCCCGCGCCAGAAGTCGCTCGGCATACAGCAAACCGCGGGCCTTGAACACCTGATGGGCGGGAGACCAGAAGTGCTCGGTCAACACACCCAGATTCGCATACCCCCGCGCCAAGGCGGCCAGGATTTCCGGCGACGAACCTTCAGTGCGCGCCAGCGCATGCAGCTCCCGCACCGCGGCGAACTGGCTCAACATGCCGAGGTGGTCCAGCTTCTTCGCGATTTCCGCCGGGACCGGTCCATGCCCCCGGAACGCCGGCGGCTCACCTTGATATCCCAGCGACCGCAACAGCCTTGGAAGCTCCTTCTGCGAGAGGTCCTCGATCCAGCTCAACTGGTACGCGACCGAACGGGCCTGAGGGTTGCCCAACTCCTTGTCCCACACCGGCACGTACTTGTCGCCGACCTGCCGATGGATCGTGATGCTCAGCCTCCCGCCGCGCCACGGGTTGGACACCATCACGTCGAGCGGGACCTGCGCGGGGTTCGCCTCTTGCGGGAACTCCTCGCGGAGCATGGCGTCCCGCGTAAACAAGCCAAGCTCCTCCCGCGCCGCGAGCAGGATCGACTGCCGCACCAGCTCGCGGACGAGCATGTCGTTCCACAGTCGCTTCGAGTCGATCTCCGGCGGATCGTGGACGTCGAGCAGCAGCACGTTCCGGACGTTCGCCGGCGTCCCCCGCGGCGCCGGAGTGGGGGGATCGAACGCCGCGACTGGATTCGACGGCGCCACGATCTCGGGACGCGCCTGGACCACGGCGGCCTGCTGCGGATTCACGATGATCGCCAGCGGAGGCCAAACGTCGCTCGTTTGGAAGTCGAATCTCTCGCCCGCCTTCGCCACGCGTCGAAAGATCGTGTAGGCCAGGGTCCGCGGGCCGACGCGCTGCTGCATGGTGTCGATAGCGACCCAGCCGTTACCGATAAGCTGCGACGGCCGAAGGTGCGCGGGGTCCCACTCCCCCGACTCGTTCCGCGGTTCGGGCCACGTCGCCGCGACGAGCAACAGGCCCGGCTGCTTCACGGTGAACGATTGGCGGAATTGCTTCTCATCCGGCGCGTCGTCCGCAGGACGGCAGTAGACGTTGGCGCCGACGAGGTACTGCGGCACCTTCCGCCAGCCCTCGACTCCTCCTTCCGCCAGTTTGACCGGACCCCAGTCGGGCACTTCGACTTGCGCCGGACGAGCGGGAGGTCCCGCCGCGAACGTGGTCCCCAGAGGCGCGAGGACCAGCACGCAGCACAGCCGAAGGATCGAAGCGGCGCCAGACATGGTTCGTCTCCCGTGTCGGAATCGCCTCCACCATGAGCCGCTCCCCGTGGAAAGTCAAGAAAATTCCCGCGGGCACGGCAGCGCAGGCGTCCCTGCTGGAGTTGCCGTTCCACGCACAGGTCGCGAAACTGCGCGATCTCACGGCGATGCACGTCGCATCACAGGATCGGCCGATGCAGATCGTCTACGGCGATTGACGGTCGTATTTCGTGACGGAGTCGTCGGATGGGCCTCTACTCGCGATTCGTCTTCCCGCGGCTCTGCGATTTCGTCCTCGACCGTCCGTTCGTGGCGGAGCACCGCCGGAAGCTCCTGGCGAACGTGGGCGGCGAGATTCTGGAGATCGGCTTCGGCACCGGGTTGAACCTGCCGCACTACCCGCCCCATGTCCGGCGGATCACTGTCGTCGATCCGAGCGAGGGAATGCTCCGGCGGGCATGGAAGCGGATCGGGCGATGCGCCATCGAAGTCGACGAGCGGAAAATCTCGGGCGAACAACTGCCGTTCGACGACAGCGCCTTCGACTGCGTCGTCAGCACATTCACGCTCTGCAGCATCGACGACGTGCAGCGCGCGATCCGGGAGATCCATCGCGTCCTCAAATCCGGCGGCCGGTTCCTGTTCCTGGAGCACGGCTTGAGCCCCGAGCCGATCGTGCGGAAATGGCAGCTGCGGCTCAACCGGCTCGAACGACTACTGGCGGACGGCTGCCGGCTCGACCGAGACATGCGGGCGATCGTCGCCGGGCAGCCGTTCGAGTCGATCGAGATCGAGAACTTCTACTTGGAGAAGACGCCGCGGACGCACGGCTACATGTTCCGGGGAACGGCGACGAAGTGATGTCCTACTCGATCACGACCAGGGCGTCCGCCAGCTCATTGACGTCGCCTTCGGCACGCGGCAGCAGCGGGGCGAGCGTCCGGCCGAGCGAACGTACCGACTCGCACAGGGCGTCGATCGGCGTTCCATCGTGCAGTCGCTGCGTGAACTCGCGGCAGATCTCGTCGATTCGCTCCTGGCCGAGCTTGTCGAGAATGCTCTGGTCGGCGATGACGGCCGCCATGCGCTCGAACAGCGAGACGTATAGCAGCACGCCCGACCCACCGGCGGTGTGGTGCACGCGTTGGTCGAAGAAGACCTGTCGCGCTCGACCTTCGACATCATCCCGCATCTGCGATCGCGGCGTGAACAATCGCCGCAGCCACTCGATGCGCTCACCGACGATCGCGCCGACGACGAAGCCGGCGAGTGCCCCGCCGACCAATGCCACGAGTTGCCACACCGGTGCCAGGGCGGCCCAGTCGCCGGTTTCGACGTTCGGCAGCGGAACGACC
>JBBDNU010000140.1:0-3466 GCA_040877365.1 Planctomycetales bacterium | reverse complement strand
CGAAAACTCTGGTCGGTGGTCAGGAGTAGTTCGAAGCCGGAAGCGATGAGCAAGCTCAGCAATTCGCTGTTCCGCTTGTCTGACCACCCCATCTCGACCACGGTGCGGATTTCGTGGTCGGGGAGTTCTCGCCGCAGTGGGCGTGGCACGCACTCGTCAAGGAGTATGCGCATGGGCGAGCAGCATCTCTTTGGCGAGTTCGAGCGCTGCGATCGCCTGATCGCGGCTCACGCTGGGAAAATGATCGAGGAACACGTCCAGTTTCTCGCCCGCCTCCAGGTAGTCCAGCAGCGTCTTCACCGGCACGCGCGTGCCGACGAACACGGGCGTTCCTCCGAGAATTTCCGCGTCTGAATGGATGATCGATGATGGACGGGGCATGCGCGGCTCCTTGGCCATAGTATAGATCCACTGGACTCGCGAGACGAGTCTGGTCGATCCGGGCCGGATCGACCCGGAAGTCCACATCTTCGTTGGGCCCCAACGGGGCGGACTTCGACCCGGCGACGCCGCACGACTGGCCCGAGCACGTCGAGGTGCTGACGGCATGCGCGCGGGAACGGGAATTGCATCCGGCATGAGGCCGGTTGACGCTCCCGACGGGCGGCGAGTAGATTGAAGGACATCTCTGGTTCCTGTCGCCCTCGGGCTTCCGACTTTCCATGCTCGCCAAGCGGATCATTCCCTGTCTCGACGTCCACGTCGGGCGCGTCGTCAAAGGGGTCAACTTTCTCAACCTCCGCGACGCGGGGGATCCGGTCGAGATCGCCGCCGGCTACGAGCGGCAGGGGGCCGATGAACTCGTCTTCCTGGACATCACCGCCAGCCACGAGGAGCGGGAGATCATCCTCGACGTCGTCCGCCGCACTTCGGAAGTCGTCTTCATGCCGCTCACCGTGGGGGGCGGCATCCGCACGCTGGAAGACATTCGCCGGCTGCTCGCCGCCGGGTGCGACAAGGTGTCGATCAACTCGGCGGCGGTGAAGGATCCCGAGTTCGTGCGGAGGGCGGCGGAGCGGTTCGGCAGCCAGTGCATCGTCGTCAACATCGACCCGAAGCGCGTCCAACGCGATGGGCGGGAAGCATGGGACGTCCACATCAACGGCGGCCGCATCCCCTCCGGACTCGAAGCGGTCGACTGGGCGCAGGAGGTCGAGCGGCTGGGGGCGGGGGAGATCGTGCTGACCTGCATGGACGCCGACGGCACGCAGGACGGCTATGACCTTGAGATCACCCGCGCGGTCGCCGACGCGGTGGGGATCCCCGTCGTCGCCAGCGGCGGGGCCGGTTGCCCCGAGCACCTGTACCGCGCGGTGACCGAAGGGGGCGCCAGCGCCGCCCTCGCGGCGAGCATCTTCCACTACGGAACATACACGATCGAAGAGACGAAGCGGTACCTCGCGGAGCGCGGCGTGCCGGTCCGCTTCGAGCCGGTGCTGACGAGGAGTTGAGAGTCGAGGGTCGAGAGTGGAGAGAAATCGGCACCCCTCCCGCACTGCGACAACCTCGACTCTCGACTTTCAACCCTCAACCCTCAACCCTAACCCTCAACACACAACTCATGGCCACAGCCGACGTGCCGCTGCGGGTTCGCCGCGACGAATTGGAGATCGACAAGCTGTTCCGGCTGCTGATCAAGCACGGCGGTTCGGACATGCACCTCCAGGTGGGGAAGCCCCCGGTGTTCCGCATCAAGGGGGCGCTCCGCGAGCTGCAGATGGACCCCATCAGTGAACAGCGGATGAGGGACCTCTGCTTCGCGATGCTCAACGAGCGGACGACGCGGATCTTCCAGGACGACGGCGGGGCGGACTTCGCCCACGTCGTCGAAGCCGACGGGGAGCCGTGGCGGTTCCGCGTGAACCTGCTCACGCAGCTCGGCCAGGTGGGGCTGGTGGCCCGCAAGATCGAGCGGTTCATCCCGGACTTCGCCGGCCTCAACCTGCCCCCGATCATGGAGCAGCTCTGCAAGTGGGACCAGGGGCTGATCCTGCTGGCGGGCGTCACCGGCAGCGGCAAGAGCACGACCATCGCCTCGATGCTCAACTGGATCAACCAGAACTACCGCAAGCACATCCTCACGATCGAAGACCCGATCGAGTTCGTGTTCACGGGCGACAAGTGCCTCATCAACCAGCGCGAGATCGGCCAGGACGTGAAGGACTTCTCGATCGCCATGAAGCACGCCGTCCGCGAAGACCCGGACGTGATGCTCGTGGGCGAAATGCGCGACCGGGAGACGTTCGAGACCGCCGTCCACGCGGCGGAGACGGGGCACCTCGTGTTCGGGACGATCCACGCCTCGACCGCTCCGAGCACGCTGGGCCGCATCCTCGACCTGTTTCCGCAGGACATGCACAGCGCCCTGCGGAGCAGCATGGCGTTCAACATGCGGGCGATCGTGGCCCAGAAGCTGCTGCCGACGATCCTCGACAGCCCCAAGCGGGTGCCGATCGTCGAGATCATGATCTTCACGCCGATCGTCCGCAAGCTGATCCTCGAGGGGCGCGACGAGAAGCTGTCGCAGGCGATGCGGATGGGGAAGGAAGACGGGATGCAGCTCTTCAACGACAGCCTGAAGCACTTCATCGACAAGGACTTCATCGACCGCCCGACCGCCTTCGAGGTCTCGCCCAACGTCGAGGAGCTGAAGATGATGCTCAAGGGGATCGACGTGAAGGGGGCGGGAATCCTTTAGGATCGCATCCGCGCGGTTAGCCGCGACCCGAAGCCGAGCGGCGCAGCCGCGAGCGCAGGGGAGCGCGCCGCGTGGTTCCGAACCATCGAGGCGCGCACGGTGCCGCTCGCTGCGCAGCGCGGACTCAGGTCCGCGCTACGCGTCTCACAAGAGACCCCGACGCTCTCACTCCCCGCGCGCCGGCTCATAGCGGAAGGCGCGCAGCGGCGGCGGGCCGCTCCCTCTGGAAATGTAGAAGCACAAGTCGGTCACCGGGTCGTATTGCAGCCCCTGCGACACGTAGCTGTCCACCGGCGCGCCCGGCAGATCGACCTTGCTGAACGTGTTCGTCCGCGGGTCGAGCGCCCAGACCGCGACGTTCGTCGATTGCGGCCGGGTTCCCGCGATCATCAGGAACACGTCGTGCTTCGGCACGTACACGATCTCCCGCGACGAGAGCGGCAGCGCCCCGCCGCCCGCGGCCTTCACCCCCAGATCGGCCCAGCGGGGCTTCTCCGTACTGAGGTCGAGAGCGAACAGTTGCTGTTTGTCCTTCGGCCCGCCGAAGTACATCACCCGCTTCCGCTGCGGGTCATAGAAGTGGCAGAAGCCGTGGTCCTCCCAGGCGCGGGGCAACTGCCCGAGGTTCGTGTACGTCTTCGTCCCTGCGGAAGTCACGAACCTGAGGGTCCCGTCCTGCGTGCCGTAGCGCGTGAAATTGTCGAGATGAATCAGTCCGTCGAGTGACCCCGGCATGTTCGCCGCGATCACCCCCGGAACGTTCGCCGC
>JBBDNU010000139.1:0-19143 GCA_040877365.1 Planctomycetales bacterium | reverse complement strand
GTTCGAACCGCCGAGAGCGCCGAGGACGCAGAGGTTCGGAGTTCGACTGCGGCAGCCAAAGGTCGGCGAAGGGCGTGGGCGCCGCGTCAGCAGCCGGCGGCTTCGAGGAAGCGGATGCCGGACTGCAGCGTCGCGGCGCACTGGACCGCCTCCAGGATCGCCTCGTCGGCGACGCCGAGGTCGCGGGCCTTCTTCACGTGCCCCGCGACGCACGGCTTGCAGGCGTTGAGGTCGCTGATCACGATGTTGATCAGCTCGACCGTCTGGTCGTCGAGCGACGTGCCGCTGAAGGTGTGCGCCCGCAGCCCGACCGGCAGCCCCTCGAAGAGGTCGCTCCCGGCGATGTCGCGGAACTTGAAGAACGTGTTGTACATCGCGTTCGTCGAGGCGACCGCGACGATGTCGTGCAGCTCGCCCTCCATCGAACCGAGCGCGCGGAGCCGGTCGGCGAAAAACTCGTACCACATTCCGCAGGCAGCGTTGGCGCTGACCGCGAGACCGACAACCGCACGCCCCTTTTCGTCGAGCTTCCCCGCGCCGTGCACGAACTTCTTGAAGTTCATGTAGAAGTCGCGGAGGAACGCCTCGACGTTGCCGTACACGAGGAACGGCCCGGGGATCCGATCGGTCCCGAGCATCTCCCGGACGCGGCCGTAGGTCTCGGCGACCTTGTCGCGGGCGTCGGCTTCGGAGACGGGTGGGATGCGGGGCATGAGGGTCGAGGGTCGAGGGTCGAGAGTTGAAGCGGGCGGCCCCGTTCACAAGAGGGGCCGCCCGCTGATCTCTCAGTTCAGCGTCTCTTCGCCCGGCTTCCAGTTGCAGGGGCAGAGCTTGTCGGTCTGGAGGGCGTCGAGGACCCGGAGGACTTCGTCGACGTTGCGGCCCACCCCCAGGTCGTGTACCGCCATCCAGCGGAGGACGCCGTTCGGGTCGATCAGGAACGCCCCGCGGTAGGCGATCCCCTTCTGCGGGTCGAGCACGCCGTAGGCGGCGGAGAGCCGGTGGGCCGTGTCGGCGAGCATCGGGTACTTGAGCTTGGCGAGGTCTTCGTGCGCGGCGCACCAGCCCTTGTGCGAATACACGCTGTCGGTGCTGGCGGTGAGCACGATGCAGTCACGATCGCGGAAATCGCCGAGGGCGTTGTTGAACGACACGATCTCCGTCGGGCAGACGAACGTGAAATCGAGCGGGTAGAAGAACAGGCAGACCCACTTCCCCTGGTAATCGGAGAGCCGGACCGTGGGGAACTGCTTGTCGGTCCCGTCCTGCGTGCGGTCGTAGGCCTGAACTTCGAACTCGGGAGCGGGCTGACCAACCTGAATCGTCATGGAGTCTTGGAATCCTTGAGTGTGGCTAGTGGTGCGATCAAAGCGATCGCCCCTCCTTTCAGGGAGGGGCAGGGGGAGGGTCTGCGGAAAGGCGTGGCGAGCGACTACCCTCCCCCAACCCCTCCCTTGAAGGGAGGGGAGTTGCCGCGCGCCTTTAGATCTCTCCTTCGACCAACAGCACCTGGCCGGCCGGCTTCGCGGGATCCCCTTCCTTGACTTCCTCCGCGGTGCCGAAGACCGTCACGTACAGCCGGCCTTCGCCGTCGAAGGCGAGGGCGGTCGGCTTGTCGAGGTCGAGCAGGCGGACGGCCTTCACCTCGTCTCCCTCGACGTCCAGCCGGAACAGGCCCCCCTTCGTCGCGTCCATCCAGGAGAAGTCGGTCGCGTAGAGCTTCCCGGTCTTGGGGTGATAGGCGAGGCCGCTGATGTCGTTGAGTCCCGTCTTCAGGTTCTTCTCCAGCTTGCCGGTCGCGGGATCGTACATCGTGAGCAGGCTGTCGCCGGGGACGTTGATCTCCCCCATCTGCCCGACGACGAGCAGCTTGCCTTCGGGATCGAAGGTCAGCGGGACGGGGGCGTCGACCATCGTCGCCTCCTTGGTGGCGATGTAGGTCTCGAGCTTGCCGGGCTGGTCCTCTTCTTCGACCTTCGCGCGGGCGACCCACCCCTTGGTGTCGTCGCCGTTGCAACTGAAGAAGATCGCCCCGCCGCCGACCGCCACGCCGTAGAAGTTCCCTTCGCCGCTGGCGGTCACGCCCTCCTGCATCGGGATCGGTCCGAGGGTGTGCTTGGCGTCGCGCTCCAACTGGCTCTTGCCGTCCGCTTCCGGCTCGCTGCCGACTTCATAGATGCGGGCCAGCTCTTCGCCGTCCTTGCGGCTGCCGTCCCCCACGACGAGCAGGTTCGGCTTGAGGAACGCGAGGCCGAGCGGTCCGATGTCGTACATCGGGCCTTTGCCGTACACGTCGGTCGGATAGCCGTGGACGACGGCGTGCGCCGTGCCGTATTCCTCGTCCTTGCCCGGGACGAGGCGGTAGATCGCGGGACGGGCGGCGACGAACACGTGGTTCGTCCCCGGCTGCACGGCGAGGCCGGACGGATTGTCGAGCGACTGGAAGACGACCTTCTTCGTGAGCTTCGTCTCGGCGGCCGGTTCCTGGGCCCGGGTGGCGGCCGGCAGCAGGAGCGTCGCCGTCAGGCACGCCGCGGCGAAGGCCCTGGGGAGATGCGCGAGAGGGGAAGTCCATCGGTTCCTACTCATGCTCGTCTCACTTTCCGTGTCTGGCAGGGGAAATCGAAGGCCCGATCCTAATGCAGGCCAACGACGATTGCAAACCGGCGTCACTCCGGCAGCGTGGGGGGCTTGTGCAGCGGGTAGCTCTCGCTCGACAGCCCTTCCTTGAGGAACGTCACGAGGTCGGCCCGCTCCGGCCCGGTGAGCTTGAGGGGCGCGATTTCTTCGTCGATCCACTGGTTCGGCCGCCCCCCTTTGTCGTAATAGGCGACGACGTCCTCGAGCGTTTTCTCGCTGCCGTCGTGCATGTAGGGGGCGGTGCGGGCGATCTCGCGGAGCGTGGGGGTCTTGAAGGCGCCGGTGTCGCCGCCGAGCTTGCTGATCGCCTGCCGGCCGGGGTCGAACTCCTTCTTCGCAACCTGCTCCCCGTGCATGCCCACGCCGACGTTGTGGAACGCGCGGTCGGTGAAGTGCGGCGGCACGTGACACGCGCTGCAGCGGGCCTTGCCGAAGAACAGCTTCATGCCCCGCTGCGCCGCTTCGGAGAGCGCGTCGTTGTCCCCCGCCACGAACCGGTCGTAGGGCGCGTCGCCGGAGAGCACCGTCCGCTCGTAGGCCGCGATCGCCCGCCCGAGGTTCTCTTTCGTCACGTCGGTCCCGAACACCTTCTGGAACTGCTCGCGATAACCCGAAACGCCGTTGAGCTTCTCGACGCACTCCGCGATCGGCAGGTTCATCTCGATTGGGTTCGCGATCGGCCCGAGCGCCTGCTCCTCCAGGCTTCCCGCCCGGCCGTCCCAGAACTGGAACACGTGATAGGCGCTGTTGATCACCGTCGGGGCGCTGCGGCCTCCCCGTTGCCCGCCGACGCCGGTCGCGAACGCGTCCCCGTTGCTCCAGCCCTTCTCGGGGTCGTGGCAGCTCGCGCAGGACACGGTGTTGTCGGCCGACAGCCGCGGGTCGAAATAGAGCTGCTGGCCGAGCGCGATCTTGTCGGCGGAGGGGCCGTTGTCGGCCGGGTGGACGATCTCGGGGAGCCCGCGCGGCGCGCCGCCGGGGACCGTCTCCGGCGCGTTCTGGGCGATGGAGACGGTCGCCAGCGCGAGCAGAACGCCTGCGGCGCCGCTCAAGACGACTCGGAATCGCGGGCCTCCACCGTGGCGGCGGAGCGGACCGGCAGGGCTGTTCTCCGGCATGATGCAGTATCCAGTCAGGAATCGGGACAGTGCGACGGGCCGCCATTCTGAGGGATCCCCCCGGCTCACTTCAAGTCTCGCCGATGCGATCCGCAGAATCGGGCATTTCCGCCAGGGACGGGTTTCCCGGCGGCCGGATCGCGATATCATATGTATGCGGCCGACGCGCGCCCCGACGGGTCCCCGCCGGCCGGACGACCCGCGGGCCACGAACGCGGCAACCATTTTCTCCGGTGGCCAGCATGAGCACGGACTTGACGCGCGTCGGCCCTGTGGACGAAATCCTGTCTCCGATCTCGCCGGATGAATTGCAGCCGGCGAAACCGGCCTGGTTCGCGGGCCCGCGCCCGCCGGAACGCGCCGCTGCCGGTCCGCCGCCCGTTCCATCCGCCGGGCCGAGAATGTCCCGCCGACAGCGGCTGCTGGTGGTCGCCGAAGAAGAGAAACGTCCCCGCACCTGGCGCGAGGAGCTCGCGTTCTGGGGAGGGCGGATCGCCGCGCTGGGATACGTGGCTTCGCTGCTGTTCCACGTCGTGCTGTTGATCGTCCTCGCGATCACCGTCGTGGCGGCGACGCGCGGCAGTCTCGACGAGGGGGGCTGGACCGTCGTCGCCTCCGACGCCGAGGATCCGGAAGTCGCGTTCGACGAAGTCCTCGACACGCGGATCGCCGCGGCCGAGTTCGAGGCGAGCCGGGACCCGACGCCGATCCCCCTCGACGCCGTTCGTCCCGATCCCGAGCAGGCCCCGTCGCGGAAGTTCGACGACGAGCTGACGAGGCTGTTCAACGAGTCGCTCGCCCAGGCCGGCGGCGGCAGAAAAAACGCCGTCACCAAGGGGAGCTTCACCGTCTGGACCGAGCCGGAGAACCCGGCCCCGTCCCAGGCCTATTTCATCTACATTGAAATGCAGGTTCCCTCGCGGATTCAACGCTTGACCGTCCGCGACCTCGACGGCAGCGTTCACGGGACGGACGGTTACATCGCCGAGATCCCCAGTGGAAGCTCTTATTTCCTCGATGGACGCTTGAAGCGGCCGGCCAGCCTGTCGGCGCGAATTCAAACCCGCCGCGCCGAGTCCGGCGACTTCGCCGCGATCCGTAACGATCGCGAGCCGCTCGACGTCTCCGAGGGGGCGGTCCTGCTGCGGGTCTGGATTCCCGGCGCCGAAGTGAACGTCCGCGACAAGATCCGCATCCGCTCCAAGAGCCTCCGCGAAGAGCAGGAGTTGCAGATCCAGTTCGGGGGCCGGCCCCGAGCGAGCGCCGCCGCTCGGCCTCCCGCGTCATGAGCCGCGGGTGATTCGATCCAATGGTCTCCCAACGGTCTCCACAGCGGCCGCCGGCAGCAGCATTTCGTCGAGGATGGATGAAGGGGTGTTGGGCAGAGGGTTCGTTCGCACGGCGATGGACAAACCGATGGAAAATGTCGTCGTAATCCCAGTGGTCGTTGCGAAGGATAGCCCCCGCCTCGGGGTAGCAGATGTCGAATTGCGTCCGCGCACGTTGAAAGACCTCGGTCTGGTGGAGGCCGACGTCGAGGAGTTCGTTCGCAAGAACGTGCAAGTGCTGTTCCCGGACGACGACGAAACGCTCCTCATCGTGGGACAGCAGGCGCGCAACGCCGCGGGTGGTCGAGCTGACTTGGTAGCCGTCGATTCCGCTGGAGCGATCGTTCTGATCGAGTTGAAGAGGGATGCTACCGACATGAACGCTCGCAAGGAGCCGTTCGAGTTCCAAGCAATCCGGTACGCGGCGAACTACGCCCTCATTCAAACACCAGAAAAGCTCGTCGAACTTTTGTTCGCTCCATACATCGAACGGCATCGGGCCGAATTTGCGATCAAGGAATTAACGTCCCATGAGCTCGCGACGAGAACTCTTGGAGACTTCCTGGACAAGAACAACGCGAAGCCCACATTCAACGGTTGGCAGAGAATTATTCTCATCGCGTCCGATTTCGACCCTCAGACGCTGTCCGCGTGCGCGTGGCTCGCCACGAACAAAATCGACATTCGGTGCCTACGGGTGCAGCCTTGCGAGTTGTCGGGACACGTCTTGCTTCTGGTAGAGCAAGTTATTCCTCCGGCACGAATTCAGGAATACTTCGTGCCGGTGGCGGATGCCAGCGGGACTCCTAAAGCCCCAACCGGCACCGGAACGGCCACTCGCCAGGCGCTTCCGAAAATGGGCCAACTGCTCGACTGGGGGCTGCTCTCTGCCGGCGATTTAGTGTACATCCGGGGCCATGATGACAAGCCCGCCACGATCCTCGATGCAAAGCGCGTTCAAATAGATGGACGGGACGTAAACTTCAACGAGTGGGGCCGGTCTGTCACCGGATGGTCCGCGATCAACATCTATGAATGGGCTATTCAAACGAAGACTGGTAAGACTCTCGATACGCTTCGACGCGAGAAGATCGAGGAACTGGAGCGCGGGAATGGTGCCGCGCCTGAGGCGAAAATCGGCCTAACCAATGGCTGAAGCTGACCGGGGCCGCCATCCTCGTTTTGCGAGCTTCAACGTGCTTGAGGCGGCCCCGGCAGCTTAGCCGTACCGTTCGGGCGATGGTTCACCAAAAACGCACTGCCGGGACGCCAGCGGCATTCGGCCTTCCTCACGACGACGGATCATTGCTTGATGGACCCGGGTTGAGCACCGGCGGGATGAACCCGCCGGCTCATGGATCTCCGAAAAACCCATTACGCCGTCAGGCAAGCCGCACATCGGGCCGCAACCGCATTGCGGCCTGCGACGGCTGGAACGATGCCGCGATCTCGCGGAGCGTGCGCTCCTCCTCCGGGTGGACATAATCCGGATCGAGTTCCGCCAGCGGAATCGCGACGAACGGCCGCGTGAGGATGTCCGGGTCGGGCACGCGGCAATTCGCCGCGTGAATCACCTCGCGGTCGAACAGCGCCACGTCCACGTCGATCGTCCGCGGGGCGTTTGGGTTGCCGGGCATGCGCACGCGGCCGAGGGCCGCTTCGACCTCGGGGACGATCCACTCCCGCAGTTCCGCGAGCGTGGCGCTCGTCTCCAGGAGGACCGCCGCGTTGAGGTAGTCCGGCTGGTTGGCGAAGCCGATTGGGGCGGTCTGATAGATGCGCGAAACCGCCAGCGGATTGCCGTGTCGCGAGAGCAGCCGCAGCGCTTCGACCAGGTTTCGCTCGGGGTCGATGTTCGAGCCGAGCGCGAGATAGGCGCGGTGAAGTCGCTCAGCCATCGCCGCGGCCCCGCTCGATCGCGACGCCCACGCTCCGCGCGAACCGCAGCGCCATCGGCTTCTCGATGGCGACTTCCACGCGGCCCACCCGCTCGTTCGCCAGGCAGCAGGCGGCGATTTCCTCGGCCATCTTCTCGACCAGGAAATACCGCGAACGCTCGACGAGGTCGATCACCTGCTTGGTGACGGTGCGGTAATTGACGGCGTCGGCGATGTCGTCGGAGCGCCCCGCCGGCCGCAGGTCGGCGTGCAGCACGATGTTCACGATCACGTCCTGCCGGTTGTTCCGCTCGTCGTCGTTGACGCCGATGATCGTCCGCAGCAGCAGGTCGCGGATGAAGATGCGGTCGCTCATGGCGCGCGTTTCGGGAATGTCCGAGAGAAGTCCCTTCGGCCCGATTCTAACCGCTGCCGCCGGCGCGGCCAATGCGGCACGCGTGGAACGTGGGGCTGGAGTCCAGCCTTCAGGCTGGCGATGAACCACGGCGGGTTCCGCGCGCGAGCGGACAGGCTGAAGCCTGTACTCCAGCGTTCGGAAATGGCAGGCTGGAAAGCCTGCCACACATGCGCGACGCGGGGCCGTTTCGTCGAGCGGACGAAACGGCCCCGGGCGTGCGTTTCCGGTGCAGGCAGCGGCGGCTTACCAGTTGTGAGGGTCCATGAACCACCACCACTTGTCGGTCTTGCCGCCGTTGAAGTCCAGCATCCACTGCCCATCGTCCCATTCGAGCTGCACCTTCCGCCAGCCGAGCGGAATCTGCGGGTAGGGATAGAACGGCCCGATGTACGGCCAGGCGCTCGCGCTGTACTGCGTGGGATAGTTCACCTGCGCCGAGTTGGGATACTGGGCGTACGAGGGCCAGGCGTAGGGCGGAAGCTGCGGCATATTGTACACGGTGTGCGGCGGCGCGGCGCCGGGATAGCCGTAGGCCGGCGGGTACGGGACGCCCGGCCCCGCTCCCGGCTGCGGCGGCGGTCCCATTGGAGCGCCCGGCTGGTAGTTCACGGGATGCACGCCGCCACCATGCATCTGCTGCTGGGCGAAATGCTGCTGCTGGGCGAGGTAGTGTTGCTGTGCGAGATAGTGCTGCTGGGCGGCGAAATACTGCTGGGCCGCGAGCTGGTCCATCTCGGGCCCGTAGCCCTGCGGACCAGGCCCCTGCGGGCCGGCCGTCCGGACCTGGAGCTGGTTCTCGACGCGTTCCACGCCGGGGACCTGGCGGGCCGCCTGCTCGGCCCGGGTCCGCTGCTCGGGGCTGGAGACGCTGCCGGAGAGCAGGGCCGTCCCGTTCATGTAGTCGGCCTGGATTTCGAACCCGCTGAGCTGCGCCCGCTGGAGGGCCTCGGCGATGTTCTGCGCCGTCTGCTGGTTGGGTGAAACGCGCGGGGCCGCGGCGGGCTCCGCCAGGCGGGCCGGCGTCTCGCCGGAGACCTGGGCGAGCCGGCCGGGCGGCGGATTGGTCGCGGAAGCCTGCTGCACGCCGCCCGCCTCTTTGCCGCCGAACAGGCGGGCGAGCGGATTGCGGCTCGCGGCCTCGGGCTTGTCGGCAACGGCGGGAGGGGTGACGATCATGCGGTTGTCGACCCGCTCGACGCCGGGGACCCGACGGGCAAGGTAGGTGGCCCGCTCCTTGTCGGCGGCGTCGGACAGGTGGCCGGTGAGGGTCGCGACCCCCCCCTGCACCTGGATCGAGATCCCCGTCCCCTTCAGCTTGGCCGCCGCCAGAGACTTCTTGATCTCGTCGGCGACTTTCTGGTTCTGATTGGGCGCCGGGGCGGCCGCGGCGGGCTGACCCCGGTCGCGGTCGAACAACGACGAGAAGGGCCCCGCCATGCTGACGCCGGGCGCGGCGGCGACGATTCCCAGCGTCAAGACCCACTTGCGATATCTGCGCATGACACAGCTCTCCTTGCTCTTTTCCGTCCCGCGATCTGGACCGATGGGTGAGGACGTGGAATCAACGCACGGTATGAACAACATCGGTCCGACTGGGCCGATTGCACGAGTTATTTCGGCTTTTTCGGAGGCGCCGCGCAGAAAGCCGGGGTCCGCCGGAATCCGCCGCGCGGACGCTTCGCGCGCAACGGATCGTGGGGATCCCGTACCCGAGTCGGAGGAGTGCCCTCGATTCCG
Organism: Planctomycetales bacterium; assembly: GCA_040877365.1. Classification (GTDB taxonomy): domain Bacteria; phylum Planctomycetota; class Planctomycetia; order Planctomycetales; family Planctomycetaceae; genus JBBDNT01. The sequence goes on along the minus strand of JBBDNU010000139.1, from coordinate 10,025 downwards.
CATCCGATGACTCGCATCTACAATGGAAGGCGGCGCCCCCCCCCGAGGAACATTCGTCATGCCGCTGCCCCGCATGTTTCGCATCCGCCAGACGTTCGACGCGCCACGCCTCGACGACGTCGCCGGCGAGGTCGAGCGGCAGTTGGCGGCGCTGCGGCTTGGCGAGCGCGTCCGGCCGGGGGATTCCGTCGCGGTCACCGCCGGCAGCCGCGGGATCGCCAACATCGCCGCGATCACCCGGGCGATCGTCGAGCACTTGAAGCGAGTCGGGGCGGCGCCGTTCATCGTCCCAGCGATGGGGAGCCACGGCGGCGGGACGGTCGAGGGGCAGTTGCAGGTGCTGGCGAGCTACGGCATCACCACCGAGGCGATGGGCGCGCCGATCCGCGCCTCGATGGAGACGGTCGTCGTCGACCGCATCCTGGGGGACGTTCCGGTGCACTTCGACCGGCACGCCTTCGAGGCGAATCATGTGCTCGTGGCCGGACGGGTCAAGCCGCACACGCTGTTCGTGGGGGAGATCGAATCGGGCCTGCACAAGATGATGCTCATCGGGCTGGGCAAGCACGAGGGGGCGAAGGTCTATCACCGGGCGATCAGCGACCACAGCTTCGGGGAGATCCTCGGCGCGGTGGCCGAGGTCGTGCTGCGGAAGTGCAAGGTGGTCGCGGGGCTCGCGATCGTCGAGAACGCCTACGACGAGACGGCGCTCGTCGCCGGCGTCCGTCCAGAGGAGTTCCGCGCGCGAGAGGCGGAACTGCTTGCGCGGGCCCGCGGGTGGATGCCCCGCCTCCCGTTCCCCGACGTGGACCTGCTGATCGTCGACCGGATCGGCAAGAACATCAGCGGCTCGGGAATGGACACGAACGTCGTGGGCCGCAAGTTCAACGATCACGTCGCGATGGAAGGAGACTGGGCGAACTGCCGCCGCATCTACGTGTGCGGCCTGACCCCCGAGACGCACGGCAACGCCCTCGGGATCGGGATGGCGGAGTACACGAACGAGCGGACGATTGGACAAATCGACCGGCACAAGACGTGGGTGAACTGCGTGACGAGCGGACACCCCACGGCCGGATCCCTGCCGATCGCGTTCCCGAACGACCGCGAGGGAATCGCCGCGGCCTTGACGACGGTGGGGCTCGTCCCGGCGGGGAGCGCCCGCGTGATTCAGATCGCCGACACGCTGCACCTGAAGGAGGTGCTCGTCAGCGAGGCGTATCGTCCGCGACTGGAAGAGCGGGACGACCTCGAAATCGTCCGCGGCCCGTCGGCGATGGAGTTCGACGCGGAAGACCACCTGCGGCCGGTGTGCGCGACCGGCGGAGCTTGATCGCGGCGGCGGCGCAGTCACTCCCCTCCCTCTCTCTCTGAGGGCTGGGGGAGGGTGTCCGGGTCCCTACCTCCCGCCGCCACCCTCCCCCGACCCCTCCCTGAAAGGGAGGGGAGTTCGCGTCGCTCGCGGGTTCGGATTGGCGCGATTGTCCCGCGCGCGCCGCATGGTCTCAAGAGGCCGATTGCCGCGGTTCGATGACACCCGCGACGGCCCCGACCGACCAGACCGCCCGCAGCCCGAAGGCGAATTGCCGAATGTACGAAGAATTCTACGGCTTCACGCGGCGGCCGTTCGCCGCCACCCCCTCCGCCGGCGCGTACGTCCCGCTCCCGTCGATCGAAGCCGCCCGCGGCGCGCTGGCGGCCTGCGCGCGGGACGGGCAAGGGATCGGTGTGGTGACGGGGGCGGCCGGGACCGGCAAGACGCTGCTCTGCCTCCGGCTCCAGGAAGACCTGCGGGACCGGTTCGCGACGGCGCTTCTGCCGAACGCGAACTTCCCCACGCGGCGCTCGCTGTTGCAGGCGATCCTGCACGATTTGGGGCACCCGTTCAGCCGCATGGCCGCCCAGGAGCTGCGGATCGCCTTGGCGGACCGGGTGCGGGCGGTGCGTCCGGAGCGCGAGGGGGTGGTCTTGATTTTCGACGAGGCGCATCTGCTGAGCGACCGCCTGCTGGAGGAGATCCGCACGATCACGAACCTCACGGCCGACGGCGTGCCGCTGGCGCGCGTCGTGCTCGCGGGACAGCTTCTGCTGGAGGAGAAGCTGGCGCAGCCCTCGCTGGAGGCCTTCAATCAGCGGATCTGCTGCCAGGTCGCGCTCGAGCCGTTGACCCGGCAGGAGTCGCGGGACTATCTGCTCCGGCGGATCGAGGCGGCGGGCTCCGAACTGTCCGCGGCGTTCACGCCGGAGGCGGTGCGGGCGATCGGCGAGGCGGCGGACGGCTCGCCGCGCTGCCTGAACCAGTTGGCCGACCATGCCTTGCTCCTCGCGTTCGCCGACGAACAGCGGCCCGCCTCGCGCGAGACGGTGTTGCAGGCCTTGGATGATCTGCGGCAACTCCCGCTGCACTGGAACGAGCCGGCCGGGTTCGAACACGGAGGCGATCGGTTCCCACGCGAGGCGTTGGGAGTCGCGGATGACGAATCGGTCGCCGCCGGCGATTGGGACGTGGAGCCGGACGCGTCCTTCGAAATCGGGCATCCGCCGGACGACGCGCTTCGGGAAGATGCCGGGGGGGCGATCGAAGCGGACCCATCGGCGATCGAAGTCGACTGGGAAGCGTTGGAATCCCAGGAAGCCGCCTGGCGCCGGGAAGCGGACCGGCTCGTCGATTCGCCCCCGACCGAGACCGCCGCCGATGCGCTCGCCTTCGAGGGACCTTCGCGGCCGGAAATTCCCGAGTTCGACGCCGAGCGCTGGGAATCGCGGATCGGGGACGTCGACGAGTCGCCGGTCCTGGATCGCTACGCACTGCTCGACGCGGGGCTGCCGCTGCCGGGAGAACTCGAGCAATCGCGCGCCGGCCGCGCGACGGCCCCGATCGCCACGTCTCCCGACCGGCGGATCGACCTGATGCTGCCGTTGCTGGACCAGGCGCTTCGCCCGCTGGCGAGTGGCGACACGGTCCGCGGGGGACCGCCCGTGCGTCCCGCGGCGTCTTCCGCCGAACTCTTCGCGGAGGACAGCGCCGCGGAGGGAGCGCGGGCCGACGACGATTCGTTCGAGGCGCGGCTCGGGAACCAGGTGCTCGAAGTCTGCCTGGAGACGCAGCAGGCGATCGACGCGCGGCTGTCGCCGCCGCCGCCTCCGCGGGCCCGGGCGGAATCGCATCCGCAGTGGGGCGACGCCGGCAAGGAGACGGCGGACGCGGAGTACGACGTCGTGGAGCCGGAACCGCCGCGGCAAAGCGATCGCGGGGGTTCGCGCGTTGCGCCGGAGCAGCGCGGGGGGCGGGACTATCGGCGGTTGTTCAGCGCCCTGCAGCGTCGCGAAACCGCCGGCGGATAGGCCCGCGTTCGCTACTCCACGCGCGTCCCCGCTCGAACTCCGCCTCGACCCAGCGGCGGAACTCCGTTTCGATCTCGTCGAGCGAATCGATGCCGAGCAGCTCCAGCAGCGCTCGTTCGCCGGTGGGGTCCTCGGCGCAGGTCGTGCGGAACTTGCGGTAGTACGGCGCGAGCAGACGCCGCTGCTGGAGATACAAGCAGAAATCGCGGGCGTGGGCGTAGTCGACTCCTTGGTGGTTCGCGCGGAGCGTTCCCTGCCGCACGAGCGATTCGAGACCCCGCACGAGTCCCTTCCGATGGCCCTGCACGAGATGCAGCCGCCGCCAGTTGGGGAGGCCGCGGAGTTCGAGTCCGTCGGGAGAGAACTCGCTTTCCTCGTGCAGCGCCGCCAGCCCTTCGTCGAGCCACTCGGGAAGCGCCGGGAAATCGAAGTGGGCCAGCGCGTGCGTGAACTCGTGGGCCAGCGTGCCGTCCCCCGTGGCGAGGTTCAACACCATCCGGTTCGCGCCTTGCAGGTAATAGCCGGCGTAGCAGTTCCGCCCCGATCCATCGAGCCGGGCCGCATGACGCCGAAACGACGCTTCGTCCTTGAGCATCACGATCGTCACCGGCCGGTCCGGCGGGCGATCGAAGTAGCTCGCCCGCAGCGCGCGTTCCAGCGGCACGAGCACCTCCTGGTGGCGGCGTGTCAGCTCCGCTTCGCCGACGTCGCCGGCGAGCACGTACGGAGGCCGCACGATCACCGCGGCCGGACGGTCCAGCAGGGGCCGGATGCGCTCCGCGGCCGCGGCGCAGGCGGCGTCCAGCGGGCCCCCCGATGCGTCCGCTGCGGCCCGCGCCACGCGTGCGGTTTCGCGGGCCTGGTCCGCCCCGCCGGCGAGATCGGGCGCCGTCAGCGCGTACAGCCCCCCCACGATCAGCGGAGGACCGGCGAGCAACAGGATCAGCCGCGGCGGCGACATGGCGTGACCATTCTACTTCGCGCCGGCGGCGCGACGTGAATCCAAAGCCGGCTTCCGCGGGAATTATCCCCATTGTCAGCCCGAAAGGCTGGTGATACGATCCAATCCGTCAAGCCTCCGCAGGCGGCGCATCCGGGAGTCCGGCCGGATCGGGCATCGGGACCGCGAACGCGGACGGCGGGGGCGCTCGCCTGCAACAGGTTGCCGGACGATCGGTTGCAGGCCGAATTCGGGCCGTTGCGCCCCGCGATCGCCTCGACTTGCCGGAAGATCCTGCATGAACGCGGAATCGCGGAAATCCGTCGCGAACACGGACGTGCGGGAGCATCCCGCACGCCGGCATCCAGACGAGCGGCGCGTCCGCGAGCTTCGCCCTCGTTTCACGCACTCCGAACGACAGGCCATGATGGCGGGAACCTTTGCCGGACTGTATCGCCGGCTCGGCGCGCACCCGGAAGAAGTCGACGGGACCGCCGGCACGCGGTTCGCCGTCTGGGCCCCCAACGCCACGGAAATCTCGGTCCTCCACGACGGCAACGGCTGGACCCCCGGCCGCGACTGGCTGTACGGCAGCGACGCCGGCATCTGGTCCGGATTCATCCCCGGAATGGGACACGGCGCCGCTTACAAATACGGCATCCGCGGGCGGAGCGGCGGGTATTACGAGAAGGCCGATCCCGTCGCCTTCGCGTCCGAAGTCCCCCCCAAGACCGCCTCGATCGTGTACGACCTCGGCGGCTACCACTGGCGGGACGAGGAATGGCTCGAGCGCCGCCGCCGCACGAACTGGCTCGAGCAGCCGATCTCGATCTACGAGGTGCACCTCGGCTCGTGGAAGCGGCCCCGCGACGGGAGGCGCTACTTTTCCTACCGCGAGTTGGCGCAGATGCTCGTCGAGTACGTCCGCGAGATGGGCTACACGCACGTCGAGCTGATGCCGATCACCGAGCACCCCTTCGACGGCTCGTGGGGCTATCAGACCACCGGCTACTTCGCCCCCACCAGCCGGTTCGGCACGCCGCACGAGTTCATGGAGTTCGTCGACGCGTTCCACCGCGCGGGGATCGGGGTGATCGTGGACTGGGTGCCGGCCCACTTTCCCACCGACGGCCACTCGCTCGGCCGCTTCGACGGGACCGCCCTCTACGAGCACGAGGATCCGCGGCGGGGCTTCCATCCCGACTGGCAGACGCTGATCTTCAACTACGGCCGCAACGAGATCCGCGACTTCCTGCTGTCGAGCGCGCGGTTCTGGCTGGACGTGTACCACGTGGACGGGCTGCGGGTCGACGCGGTCGCCTCGATGCTGTATCTCGACTATTCCCGCCGCGAGGGGGAATGGATCCCCAACCAGCACGGCGGGCGGGAGAACCTGGAGGCGATCCAGTTCCTCAAGGACTTGAACGTGATGCTGCACGGCGAGTTCGCCGGCGCGATGAGCTTCGCCGAGGAATCGACGGCGTGGGGGGGCGTGTCGCACCCGGTCCACACCGGCGGGCTGGGTTTCACGATGAAGTGGGACATGGGGTGGATGAACGACACGCTGCGGTACATGCACCGCCAGCCGGTCCACCGCAAGCACCACCAGAGCGACCTCTCGTTCCGGATGATCTACGCCTTCACCGAGAACTTCGTGCTCCCGCTGTCGCACGACGAAGTGGTCCACGGCAAGCGGTCGCTGATCTCGCAGATGCCCGGCGACTACTGGCAGCAGTTCGCGAGCCTCCGCCTGCTGTACGGCTATCAGTACGCGATGCCCGGCAAGAAGCTCCACTTCATGGGGGGCGAGTTCGGTCAGTGGACCGAATGGAACCACGACGCGGAACTGGACTGGGCGTTGTTCGGCCACAAGCACCACGACGGCCTCCGCCGCTTCGTCGGCGACCTGAACCGCCTCTATCGCGACCATCCCGCGCTCTACGAGGGGGACTTCCAGTCCAAGGGGTTCTCGTGGATCCAGTGCGACGACTGGCAGCACAGCGTGTTCGCCTTCCAGCGCACCCCCCTGCACGACGGCAAGCCGATCGTCGCGGCCTGCAACTTCACGCCGGTCCCGCGGCAGGGCTATCGCGTCGGCGTCTCGCAACCCGGCTTCTATGTCGAAATCCTCAATAGCGACGCAAAGATCTACGGCGGCGGCGACGTGGGGAACGGCGGCGGCGTGTACAGCGAGCCGGTCCCGATGCACGGCCGCGCCCAGAGCGTGAACCTCACGCTCCCCCCGCTGGGGATCGTGCTGCTGGAATTGCGGTAGGCGAGCGGTCGGCGTAAGCCGGCCGGTACGTTATGAAATCGTGCGCGTTCGCCGTCGCGCGCGCTCGCCAGCCTGGATTATTCTTGCGGCTCGCTTCTCGTCATTCCCGCGCAGGCGGGAATCCAGAGCGGTTCGCTTGTCGTCATGCCCGCGCCGGCGGGCATCCAGATGATGCCATGTTCGCGCCGCTCTGGATGCCCGCCTGCGCGGGCATGACGCGCCTACCGGCGGCCGTTGGCTTCGCGGTTGCGCAGCTCGGCGATCTGCCGTTCGAGCTCGCGCTGCTTCCGCCGGATCCGCGACAGTTCGACGCGCGAATGCGCCCGCTGCGACAGCATGTCTCCGACCGCCAGCAGCGACATCCAGCACGCCAGCAGCAGGACGCCCAGCCAAAACACGGCCCACCACGCGGGCCGCCCCTGCCAGTCGATCACCGCGACCCCCAGCGGGATCAGCACCCCCAGCGCGACGAGCATGCCGGCCACCTGCGTCCGCCGCAGGAACTGGCGGTGAAAGTGCCGCAGGTCGAGCTCCGTCGCGGCGGCGTCGGTCCGCTGCCGCGCCCACGATCGACGATGCCAGCGCAGCAGCGCCACGCCCCCGATCGCCAGCGCCGCCCCGAACAGGAACGACCCCCACGCCGCCGCGGGCGCCACCTCCGCCGCGAGGACCGGGCCTCCGCCGCGCGCGACAACGATAAGGAATTCGAAGGAACGGATCATCGGCAGCGAGATCCCCATCAACCGGCATGCCCTTCGCAACGCGTCAGGGCGTGCCACTCGACCCCGGCACGTCGTTCCGCAGCCATTCCAGCAGGACGCGGCCGACCTTGGCGAGGCTCTCTCCCGAGCAGCGGGCGGGGACGTCCTGCATCGTGTGCCAGTACGGGTAATCGAAGTCGATGATGTCGCAGGTGGGGATGCCGGCGATCTCGTTGAGCGGGACATGGTCGTCGTTCACCGCGTGCTTTTCGCGGGGGATGAACTCCGCGACGTTCAGCCGGGCCGCCGTCTTCCAGATGCTCCGCGTCACCCGCGGCGCGTGCTTGAGGCTGTTCTGCTCGAAGTACAGGTCGAGCCGCTTGTCGGCCACCATGTCGACCACCACGCCGCACACGTATTCGTGTCCCGGCGGGTTCTCCTTGTAGTCCTTGGCGAAGTGCTCGCTGCCGAGGAAATACTTGTCCCCATCGCGATAAACAAGCTCCTCGGCGTCGAAGAAGACGAAGTCCACGCCGTAGGGGCTGTCGAGCTGCGGCATGTGATGCGCGAGTTCCATGAACAGGGCGACGCCGCTCCCGCCGTCGTTGGCGCCGATGAACCGCCCGCGGGGATTGCGGCGGTCCTGGTCGGGATAGGGGCGGGTGTCGTAATGGCAGGCGAGCAGCACGCGCTTTTTCGCCTCGGGATTCCAGGCGACGATCATGTTGTCGAGCCGCACCGCCCGCCCGGTGAGCGGGTGCGGGGCGTCGAACGACTGGTAGCGGACCTTGGCCCCGTGGTCGCTGAAGTGCTTCTGGATCAGCCGCTGCTGCTCGGTCATTCCGTCGGTCCCGCTGATCCGCGGCCCGATGCGGCAGACCTGCGTGAGGTAGCCGAAGGCGCGGGCCGCGTCGAGCTTCGGCGCCGGGTCCGCCTCCGCTCCCCGGGCGGAGAGGGCGGCGAGCAGGACCGCGGTCGCGACGACCGCGAGTCGCGGAATGGATGAATTGGCCATGCGGATACTGTAGCGGATCAATCGGGTCGGCCACAGGGAGATCGCGGCGTGGTATCAAGACGCGATTTCTTCGCTCTGCGCGCGGACAGCTTTGTTTCGCAGCAGGCAACTGGAGACGTAGTACGAGCTTAAGCTCGTACTACGTCTCCTTGGATCATTCCCGCGCAGTGCCTGCCCCAGCGAAGGCGGGGGGCGGGAATCCGGCTTCGTCGCGCGTCATTCCCGCGGGCGGAACGCTGGATGCCCGCCTTCGCGGGCATGACGGTTCAGTGGCCGTGGCTTGCCCCGAACGGTCAGTCCCGTCGGGCAATCACGGGCGACAGCCTGAAGGCTGTACTCCAACGGACAGGGGTATCAACTTGCGATTTCTTCGCTTTGCTGTATGGGAAGAATGAGATGTCGGCGTCGAATGGGTCGAGTGGGAGACCGGGCGACCAGGCCGGCGACCATTGGGCGCGGGCGAAACAAGGGGGCGATGTTCGCATGAAGTTCTTTCCATGAAAGGGTTTGCATTTCGCGGTCGGTTGGCGTGGTCCGGAATTCGTGCGGGCTCTCTATAGATAGGGGGCAGGTTGCGCGAATTTTTCGAGGGGCGCGCGCGGCGATGTGATTTCCGGACGGGTCATCATAGCCCGACGCGCGAGCGAGGGAGCCGTGCCGACCCGGCGGATGACTCGAAGCGACGAGACCGCTGGGGCGATTCTCCCTTGCTGGCGCTGCGGGCTGATCGCCGGGGCCGAATCACCAGGCATCAGGACGGATCGGCGATCCGTCCTACTTTCGCAACGGCCGGCCGTCGGCGCCGCGCGGGTCTTCGATGGTCACGAAGCCTTCCGGGAGCAGCTTGACGAGGTCCGGCAGGTCGTAGGTCCGCAGCGCCCCGTGCACGACCTGCGGCAACTGGTTCTTCGTCACCGGCGTCCGCACGACGGAGGACCACGATTCGAGCGAGCCGACGAGCTTGAGCGACGCGAAGTATTCGGGATGGAGAGCCACCGCGTGCAACGCGGGCGGGCCGGCCTCGCCGATGGCGATGACGTGGAACTTGACGAGCTGAGTGGCTTCGGCCCTGCCGCCAAGTGGGTGATTTGTCGCCACAAGCGCATCGGTTGCTCGCATGCCGATGTACGGATACCCGAGGAGATACGAAAGAAAAGACACGCCGAACGATCCGCCCTTGGGTGCCGTCTCACCGAACCCCCGCAGGTCGACTGCGAGAACGTTGCTGCCCTGCTTCACGAGCTTCTCGATCGGCCCTCCGGGTCCGGCATCTGCGGTTTTTCCGCCGTCGTGCAGGTAAAGATACGTCCGGCGCGCCCTCTTCTCCAATGGATAAAAGTAGAGCATCGGCAGTTTCAAATGCTCGGTGCTCTCGCCTTCGTACAGCGCTCGAACCCGGTAATCGCCGCGTTCGAGTTCCGGCCCCTCCTTGTGGTAAGTCTGCGGATTCAGAGAGAGCGTTCCGGCAATGAGGCCGCCTTTGTGGGGCTGGATCCCCGCGATCTCGCGCACCGCCCTGCGAATCTCCTCCGGCGTCGCCTCCTTCAAGAACTTCGCCCGCTCCTGCGCCAGCCGCGCGTCCTCATCCGCCATGATGTCGAACACGCTTCGCGCGCCCGGTTCGAGCAGCGCCTGGCCGCGCTGCGTGCATTGCACGTCCCGGGCGGCGAACGGCTCCCACGGAGTCTCCGTCACGCGGCGGTCTTCGTTCTTCAGCCAGCGGAGCATCCAGCTCACCGCCGCCTCGCG
>JBBDNU010000138.1:0-19207 GCA_040877365.1 Planctomycetales bacterium | reverse complement strand
TCGTGCTGCGGTTGCAGGGATACACGACCGGGGAGATCGCAGTTGAACTCGACGTGTCGCGGCGGACGGTGGAACGCAAGCTCAACGTCGTGCGCGAGCAGTGGCAACCGCCGATCGGGGGGGGAGCATGAGCGAGGCCCCCCAACCCCGGCCGCGTCGGGCCGCGACCGTCAACCGCATCGATATCGTCTGTGACGAGTTCGAACAGCGGTTCCGCTCCGGCGACCGTCCCACGATCGAAGCATTTCTGGCCGAGGCGGCGGCGGGGGATCGACCGCGACTGCTGAATGAATTGCTGGCCCTGGAACTCGACCTGCGAATGCAGATCGGCGAATGCCCCGCGACGGCGGACTACGTCGATCGCTTTCCGTCGGCACGGGCAATCATCGACCGCCTGTTCGCGGAACTGAATGCTTCCGTCTGCACGATCCACAATACGGCGTCGGGGCAGGCGACGTCAGTGCCGGCGGCGAGCACGCCAAGAGACCCGAGCAACGCGGAGAAACCGCTGAAGGGTCTCGACGACTTCGACCTGCAGAAGGAACTGGGACGCGGCGGCATGGGGATCGTCTATCAGGCGTATCAGCGGAGCCTCGACCGCATCGTGGCGCTGAAGGTGATCCGCTACGGAAAGTCCGTGTCGGATGCGGATCGCCAGCGGTTCAAGACGGAAGGCAAGGCGGCCGCCCGGCTTAGTCATCCCGTGATCATCCCGATCCATTATTACGGCGAAGCGGACGGGGAACCGTACCTCGTGATGGACCTCGTCGACGGTCCCAGCCTGGCGGCACGGATCCGGCAAGGCCCGGTGGATGAGCGGACGGCGGCGCGGCTCGTGCAGCAGGTCGCCGAGGGGGTGGCCTATGCGCACGAGAAGGGGATCATTCACCGCGACCTCAAGCCGGACAACATTCTGTTGGCGGAAGGCGATCACCCGCGAATCGCCGATTTCGGACTGGCCCGCCGACTGGACGATTCCCAGCGGATTTCCATCAACGGGCAGATCTTCGGCACGCCGGCGTACATGTCTCCCGAACAGGCCATAGGCCGCATGGAGACGGTCGGCCCGGCCAGCGACATCTACGCCTTGGGCGCAATCCTCTACGAACTGCTGGCCGGACGCCCGCCCTTCGTCGGCGACACCGCGGCTTCGGTACTGAGGCAGGTCATCGACGATCCGCCACCTCCGCTCCGCGAGTTCAATCCCGACGTGGCCCCGGCGCTGGAAGCGATTTGCCGACGTTGCCTCGCCAAGTCGCCCTCGAAGCGCTACGCCACCGCGCAGAAGCTCGTAGAGGCACTGATTGACTACTTGGGCGACGAGTCCAAGCCTTCGTCACCTGCCGCCTCGCATCCCGGTCGCCATCGCCGGCTCCCCGCGAACGGCCGGTGGCTCGCGGCCGCATCGCTGTTGCTGGCAGGAATAGCGGTGCTGATTGCCCGACCGCTCTGGAAACCGCAACCACAGGAAGCCGGGCCTCTTCCAGTGGAGCAAACAATCCGTGCTGCGGACTCCGATAGCGCGAATCACGTTGCAACCGATTCTCCGTCTCGCGTGATGGTCGGTTCGGCGCTCATTCCTCCGGCACCCTACCGAACGAATGGACTGTTATTCGCGCTGACGGGACACGACCACAACGTCTGGGACGTCCAGTTCTCGGCGGATGGCTCCCGCCTGCTATCGGCGGGCGAAGACGGCACCTGGCGACTCTGGGAAACGGCTTCGGGCCAGTCTGTCGCAATTCATCAGGATCCGTCGGGCGGATTGCTCACGGCCTGCTTCACCCCGGAGGGAGACCGGTGCCTGACCGCGGGCCTCGACGGCATCATCCGCCTGTGGGATGTCGATCGCGGCACGCTCGTCCGCGAATTCCGCGGGCATCGGGCCAAGGTGTGGGATGTGGCGCTCGTCGGCACGGGGAAGCAGTTCGTCTCCGCCAGCGAGGACGGGACGATCCGCTTGTGGGAGATCGGGACGGGGAAGGAACTGCACAGTTTCGAGGGGCATGAGGGGCCGGTCTTGGGCGTGGCCACGCAGCCCGACACCCCGATGGCCGTGTCATGCGGAGCGGACGGCACGATCCGTGCGTGGAACCTGCAGCAGCGAACGCTACGGCAGGCGTTTCCCAAGCGGGACGGATGGATTTGGAGCGTTTCCTTCGCGCCCGACGGCCGCACGCTCTTCTCCGATGACGGCGACCGCGTGGTGGAATGGGATCCGGCAACTGCCGCGCTCCGCCGGCGCCTGCCCGGCCACCGCGACTGGATCTACCGCGTGCTCCCGTCCGCGGGCGGTACCTTTTTGCTCTCGGGCGGAAGAGATCGGATGATCCTCCTCCGCGATCTGTCGACCGGTGATCCGCTGCATCAATACACCGGACACTCCGGCCACGTTCTCAGTCTGGCGGTCGCGCCCGACGGCCGCACGTTCGCCTCCGGCAGCCAAGACAAAACGATCCGCATCTGGGCGATCCCAGAGGCGATCGCCAGCCGGGACGGCTCGGCAGGGAGCGAGGAATGACTTGGTGCTGATCCGTCCCGATCGCGTTCTGGATTTGCAATTCGGTTGATTCTGCCGGATTCCGCCGACTGGCGAATGGGGTAAGTTTCCATCGGGGATGAAAAGTCGCGAAAGCCTGAGGCTCGGCGGTCTCGAAATACGGTCGTTTTCCGAGACACGATCCGAGCGACCGCGACACGGGGCGGAAATGAGTCAAGGCGTTCTCGCCTTCCCGTCTCGCGAATCATGGTATCGTCTTCCCGACGATGCGCGCGGATTTCGAGACGAACGGCCGTCAGACCACGAAAGTGTCGGTTGCGTCCAATGCCGGCCGGCGGCGAGACCGGCCGCTTGACGAGACGGCGAATTCTGGCGAAGCAGCCGATACGGCCGCGGAATGTCACCGCACCATCGGATACGCCCGCGTGTCAACCACCGCGCAGGATCTCGACCTGCAATTGGACGCGCTGCGGAAGGCGGGCGTCTCGGACGATCTGGTCTTCACCGACAAGGCGAGCGGGGCGAAGGCCGACCGGCCGGGGCTGGAGAAATGCCTGGCCGAACTTCGATCGGGGGATGTGCTGCTCGTTTGGCGGCTCGACCGTCTCGGGCGCTCGATGGCGCACCTGGTCATGCTGGTCGAACAACTCCGCGATCGGGGAGTCGGATTCCGCTCGATCTGCGATGGCGCGATCGACACGACGACCGCCTCGGGGGAATTGATCTTCTCGATCTTCGCCGCGCTGGCGCAGTTCGAGCGATCGCTGATCGTCGAGCGCACGAAAGCCGGTCTCGTCGCGGCCCGCGCCCGCGGCCGCCTCGGCGGCCGACCGCGGATCGAACCGGATCATCCGCGGGTGCTGATGGCCAAGGCGCTGCACCGCGACCGCAGCATGTCGATCCCCGACATCTGCCGCTCGCTCCGCATCTCGCGGGCGACGTTGTATCGGTATCTTCAAGACTCAGACATGGAATCGACATCGGCCGAATCATGTATGGCCGCTTGACTAAAATTGACGGATGCACCGCGATTAGGGGGCTTGGTTTTTGTCAACGTGCTGGTGGAATGTCTCGCTTTGAGAACGTCGCGAGCCACGATCGTAACGATTCTAGGTCGGACTCAAGCTCGTCCGGTTCTGGCAGGGCTACTGGCGCCTCGTCCGGTTGCGCATGTTCGTACCGCGAATACTTCGTCATCAGGTCGTCGAACAGTCTGCAATCCTCAGAGGTAATGCGAGCAAGTTTACCGATCTTCCCCATGGTGTTGATGGGCCGACGGAACCTCTGGACGACGTCTGCGAGAAGCTCGAATTCTATCAGTCGTTCGAGGGTGATCCGAATATCGCCGCAGAGTGCCTTTGCGTGAATCTGAGACGCATCTACGCCTTCTTCGGTCCTTACCCTCTTCAACTTCGGGATTCGCGCGTCAAGGAGGGAATTGAGCGCTTTGGCCGGCTTCTGTGCAGGCAGAGGCGGATCCCCAGGTTCTCCCGCGCCCCATGTCTCGCGGTGGAGTGATACGATCCGGCAGTTCACGGATTCTTTATCACTGGCTTGTTCAAGGAGATGCAGAAGCGACAGGCGGTGTGTGAAGACGATGACCTGCCGTGTCTTCGACGTTTCTGCAAGACGATGAGCCGTGCGCTCTTCATAATCCTGATCGAGAGAAGAAATCGGATCGTCAAAAATGAAGGGGGTGCTGTCCTGATTGACCGCGACGTCGGCGAGGAAGGCGGCGATCGAAACGACGCGCAGCTCGCCATCGCTGAGCACCTCGGACATGGCCAAGGGAGTTTGGGCCCCTTTGAGAACGACACGATGCCAGACCTGCCCCTTGGTCGTGCGAGTGTTCTCGATGGTGACGTTCAGACGGCCTCCGCCGAGGCGCGCCAGTTCTTGTTCGAATCGTTTTACGAACGCACCTGTAATCAACTGGACGGCGAGCGCGGACTTCTTGTCAGAAAGGGCCTTTGTGTTGGTCGAGCGTTGGGCCTTTTCAAGCAGGGAGACCTCACGGAGTCGCAAAATCTCCGTGAGGGTGGCGGGCTTCTGTTCGGAGAGCCACTTCTGGCATCGAAGATCGCGTAGTTTGTCGGCAAGCTCTTTTCTGTTGCCCGTCGTTGCGTCACGATCGTAGGCCGCGGCTGCGGTTTCCAGTTCCGTCTCCATGTCCGTGAGGGGGGTAATGGCGGTAGTAGAGGGGAGCGGCTTCAGGCTATCGGGCGCCGCTGTTTGAAGGAACCCCTCTCGGTGGATACTCAACTGCGTAACGTGGTCGCGGATCGCTTTTGTGCGCGTGTCGTCAGTGATCGCTGCTAGGTCGAGAAGCGCATCGAGTTCGTCATTCGACGGTATGGTTGGCACACTCTCAAGGAGGGCGGTGAAGAGGTCTTCCGCCTTTTTCGCTTCGGATGCGAGAGATCCCTTGACGAAATCCTCGAACCTCAAAAGGCGATCGCGTGCATCGGTGGTAGCGTCGAGGGGCTGCTGACAGAGGACGCAATGCGCGTCACTGTCGACGTTGGGAAAGGCATTTTCCGGATACGCGTCGGTTTCGGAAAACTGTCGGGCCGCTTCCCAGAGAAGCCTCCAACTTTCAGACGCTATTCCCTTTAGCGGAGCATTCTCGAATACGGTGCGTGCGTCTTCGTCGGCAGCTCGACGTTTGTCGCTTGCACTTGTGCGAGCTCGGAGCAAGGCGGACAGGGCGTCGTCGTTCGTGCTCGTTTCGATTGTTCGCAGGAGAGTCAGGAGCGAGTGGACGTGCCCTTTAGTTTTGCGAAGCGCTT
Organism: Planctomycetales bacterium; assembly: GCA_040877365.1. GTDB lineage: Bacteria > Planctomycetota > Planctomycetia > Planctomycetales > Planctomycetaceae > JBBDNT01. Next base: position 13,918 of record JBBDNU010000138.1, on the reverse strand, counting down.
TGGCTTTGTCGCTGGGATTAGGTTCAGCGACACGCTGGACGAGCGTCGTCAACTGAGCTTCAAGGACCGGTGTCCAAGAGCAATGCTGCTCGACCGCTGCGTCGGTTGTACTGTGTGACAAACCGGCATACCATCGCCCGCCGACAGATGTGGCATGTTCGTCAGGTAGCTGTGGCTTGGCCGAAACCTTGGCTGCAATGTCTTGTTTTAGTGTGATGCTTAGGTTTTCGCAGACCTCTACAAGCCGTCGAAAGTAGCTTAGCAGCGGCGGCTCGTACGCGACCTCATTTTCGTCCTTAATATAGACGTTGGCACAGTCACTGTCGAAGAGTGACACCGTCCGCAGATCGTCTTGGACGCCGAGCGACGGAGTCCAATCCAGAACCTTGGCCGTGCCGGCGTGCGTGTAGGTGACCTTCAGGCTCTGGTTCCCGTCGGGCGGCCCGAACACGTTACGGTGAAGCGTGCGGACTCCCCGCCCGCCGCAGATATGCTTGAGAACCCGGATATATCCGGACTTGCCAGCACCGTTGGACCCGTAAATTACGGTCAGATCGTCACTGCCGAAATCGAGTGGATTGCGAGGAGCAAGTGCATTGATACCTTTCAATTCACCCAGTGACTGGAGCCGCAAAGGAATGCCCGTACTTGTGATGCAGAGTGCGGCGGCTGTAACAGAAACGGACGTCAATTCAGGAAGATCGGGAACTTCAATGCCTGCTTCGCGTCTACACAGAATCTGAAGCTCAATGAGGTCGGCCGCCGTGATCTCACCGTTCTGGAACATGCGACGTGCGGCATCCTGAAGCCAGGCGCTTCGACCGGAAAACCACGTCGCGAGGTCGGTGTAGTTGATACTCATACGAGTTCACAGCAGGAATGAGGCCGGGGGCGCGCCAAGTCAGAAGTCATGGCGTGATGTCGGTCCCAGCAGCGTCGTCGGGTCCGACCAGTAAATTGGGCTGCAAAGATTCGATGGCAGGCAGGCTCGCGCCAATAATGCCGCTGAGATCGCCGTACATTCCGGCCGTCTGGGTCACGGCGCGGTCCAGCTGCTTCTCTCGTTTCGCCCACATGCGTTGCGTGGACCGCTTTTCGGCCTCAAGCTCTTCGCGCAGCGTGACGAACGCCTCGACGATGCCTTCGACGCGGTGGCGGAACTCCTGGCCGGAGAGGTACGAGTAGAGCAATTCCATCTTGTCGTTGCGGCCGTCGAGCGAGCGTTTGGCGGCGGCGACTTCGATGAGTCCGACCCGGAGAGCGCTGGCGAGGCTGATGGCGCAGGGAGACGACGTGACCCAGATTCCGTCGGTGAGCCGGAACGTCGTCACGTCCTTGGGCAGTTCAATGCTGACAAGCACGGCGATCTGAGCCTTCGCCGCACGCTGGTCGTCGCGGAGTTTGGGGAGCCAGCCGTCGCTCCAGTTCTTCGTCCGCTTCGATTCCCAGAGAATCACCCCGCAGACGGTGCCGGATGCGTCGCGGACGGTGTGAACGACGTCGCCCCCGTGAATTCCCTTGGGGACCGGCGTGATTTCGTCGAACGGGAAATGCTGTGCGAGCAGTTTCTCCAGCGCGGTTTCGAGCACTTCCCCCTGCAACTGCTGCGATCCCTGCTCGGACTTCCGCCGCAATTCCTCGATCTGCGTGCGCAGGTCGCCGATCAACTTGTCCTTCTCGGCATCCTTCAGTTGTCGCTCGTCGGCCGCTTCCTTCTTGGCAATCTCGCGAATCTTGCCGCGTTCCTCGTCCAGTCGGCGAGTCAGCGTCAGTTCCAATGCCTCCTTCGCCTCCTCCAGTTCGCGGCGTTCCTTGCGAAGCGTGAGTTCGGCTTCCTGAGCGGCCTTCAGTTTCCCCTGGGCGGCGACCAACTGCTCGTCTTTGTCCTGGATTTCGAGCGTGACCTGCTCGCGGGCTTTCGCCAGCGCTGCCTCGGAGAGTTGCTTTCGTTCCTGGTCCAACTTTTCCTCGACGCGGCGGTCGATGTCCCGCTGGGCCTGGGCGACATCGACCTGGGCACGGGTGATTTCCTGCTCCCGTTCCGCGAGCGACGCCTCTTTCTGGCGGATCTCCGCCGCAAACTCCTTCTGCAACTGCGAGCGCAGTTGAGCCGAGAGCACTTCCGTGACCTCGATCTCGAATGCGCAGTTGGGACAGATCATCGTGTCGGACATTGGTCTCTCTTCTTACCACAACCGCGGTCGATGTCCAACAAACGGGAGGGGAATCGTCGTCACCCGTGAAACTCCCAGGTCGCCGCCAGGCCGGCGAGCGTCTTGGTCTCGTCGATGGCGTCGTGAGGGATCAGCAGGTATTTCCACGGCTTGCCGCCGGCGTGTTCGGTGGCCCGTTGGCACCAGAGGGAGGCGGCGCGGGCTTTGGCGAGCACCGTTTCGTCCTTCATTTCGTCCTTGCTCTTCGGTTCGCACAGGTAGCGTGCGTCCTTCGTTTCGGCGGCGAAGTCGGGGATATATTCGTCGTCGTGGGCGTAATAGATGCGGAAATCCCCCTTGGCGGGTTTCAGCCACTTGAGGACGGTCACGTCGCTATCGAGAATGACAGCCATGATCCGTTCGGGGTTCGACTGAAATCGCAAAACCGAATACAGCGACTTCTGGAAGCCGTTGAAAAGCATGCCGCGGATCAGCAGCTTGTCGTCCACGGTGGTGCGGAAATGGCGGGTCTTCTCGGTGGCGAGCTGGCTGTAGTTGTTCGGCCGGAGCGTCACGAAGCCGCGGGCGATCTGCACGTCGAATTCGGTGGCCGATTCCTCGTAGTGTTCCTGCATCTGGGCGTGGATGTGCTTCACCAGCGTCTGCTGATGGGCCTGCAGGACGTTCAGCACGTCGTCCTCGGTCGTCAGGTACGACCGCAAGTGCCGCACCATCTGGCCGGCCAGGTCATAGAGCAGTTCCGCGTGTTCGTCGTAGTTGATGTCGTCGAAGTCCATCAGCCCCCGGACGAGATAATCCTCCGGCCGGCTTTCGGGGATCACGGCGTCGCCGCTGCGCAGCCGGAAGCGTTCGTTGCTTTGCAGGTGCTGGATGAGGATTTCCTGCGACACCGGCTGCTGGTGGATCGCTTTGCAGTCGAGAGTGAACGGCTTGAATCCCGAAGTCGTGTCGCCGCGGGGCGTGACGATGATTCGGGGAATGTCGATCGACAATTCGTTGCGAACGTCGATCGTCTGCGCGACCACCCTGGCGATGTCCACCGGCGCTACGGTGCCGGGGATCACCGCCTGGGCGGGGCGAATGGCCTCGGTCACGCGCTCGACGATCTTTTGGAGCACTTCGGGCTTCTTCAGGTCGGCGGAACTCGGCAGCCGTTCGAACTCGCGGAGCACCTCCAGCGTGGTCTGAGCGACCTTCTGCTCTTCCGGCTCGGTGAACAGCGGCTGTTGGGTTACGGAGGCACCGGGCGTCGAAGGGCCGACCAACCGCTCGACGATGGTCGGCTCGGCGACCACCACCGTCGACTTCTGCAGCGGGATGTCGCGGCCGATGACGATGCCGGTGCGGATGATCGACTCGGGGCGATTGGCCTCGTCGACGATCTCCTGGAAGCGGTCGTGCGAGACGATCGTCAGTCGGTCGACGGCCGGGACGCCGGTTCGCTTGCCAAACGGCAGACGCAACCCGCGACCGATGGATTGCTCCACCAGCGTTTTCGAGTTGGCCGCGCGGAGCGGGACGATCGTGTAGAGGTTCGTCACGTCCCAGCCCTCCTTGAGCATGTTGACGTGAATCACGATCTCGATGGGATTGTTCGGATCCTCCACCGACAGCAGCAGTTGGACATTCTCGTCCTTTTCGACCCCCTTCTGCTGCGAATGGACCTCGATCACTTTCCCCTTGTACTGGCCGCCGAAGAACGACAGATCTTCGATGACGGCTTTGATCGCGGAAGCGTGCGTCGTGTCCTCGGCGACGACCAGCATGAACGGCTTCACGCGGCGGACGCCGTTCTCGCGGGAATACAGCTCAAGCTGGGTCTTGGTCTCCTCGTGGACGTGGATGCCGTCCTCCAGCTTCAGCTTCTCCAGCCCCTCCTTGGTGTAGTTCTTGGCGTCGAAGTTCTCGCGGGTGGCGACGGCCGGTTCTTTGACGAACCCGTCCTTCAGCGCTTCGGAGAGGGGATAGCTGTAGATCACGTTGGTGAACGGCTCGGACTTCGATCCCTTCTCAATCTGCGGCGTAGCGGTCAGTTCCAATCCGAGGATCGGCTTCAGTTCATTGATCGCCTTCACGCCGGCGCTGGCGCGGTAACGGTGCGATTCGTCCATCAAGAGCACCAGGTCGTCGAGCTTCGACAGATAGTCGAAGTAGCTTTCGCCGATGTATTCGGACAGCCGCTTGATGCGGGGGGCCTTGTCGCCGCGGACTTCGCTGCTGATCTTGCTGATGTTGAAGATGTTGACGTGGACGGCGTCGTCGAACAGCTTGGTGCCGCGCACGCCCCGGCCGCTCTCGTAGTTGTCGCCGGTGATGATCTCCGGCGGGTTGTTGGCGAACTCGGAAATTCCCTGGAACACGTACTTCGGGGTGTTCGGCGTGAAGTCGGCGACCAGCTTGTTGTAGATCGTCAGATTCGGGGCCAGCACGAAATAGTGCCGGATCCCTTCGGCCCGCGTGAGGTAGGCGATGAACGCCCCCATCAGACGGGTCTTGCCGACTCCCGTCGCAAGCGCGAAGCAGAGGGACGGGAAGTCGCGCTCGAAGTCGCTGACGGTCGAGAACTCGGCCTTGATCGTCAACAGCGCCTGGGCCGCGTCGCTCCCTTTCTCCAGCGGGATGATTTCAGCGACGCGCGCGAGTATTTCTAGCGCGTCCCGCTGGGGCTGGCGAAGACTGAGGCGGTTGGCGATGGCGTTGAGGTGGAAGTTCATGCGGACTCGGAATCGAACAATGTGGGGGCATCGCGGTTGGCCCTGGCCTTGCGGGCGGCGCGGCTATTGCGGGGAGACGCAGCATCATCGGCCGGTTCCGGCGCGGCGGCCGGCAGATTCCTGATCTCCAGGCTGTAATCGTCCTTCCCCCATTCGCAGCGGGCGAGGACGGTCTTGGGGATCTTCTTGATCGTCAGGTTGGGAAATGCCTCCAGATTCCGGGCGCGGAACGCGCTGCACATGACCAGCAGCGACCGGTTCTCTCCCACCTCTTCGTTCAGTCCGGCGAGTTGCTCGCGGCTGAGGGTCTGCGTGGTGACGTAGATGAAGTCGGTCTCGGTGGAATGTCCATGCCGCCAGTAGAGCGTTTCGCTGGGGGCGTAGGCGAAGCCCTCCAGTTTGCAGATCGCTTCGGCGAGCATCGCGGCGTTGTACTGCTTGCTGATAACCCAGTTGCCGAAGCTGTCCTTCTCTAGAAGCGATGGGGCGAGCCGGTAGTAACGGAAACCGCCGCCGCCCTTCCAGTCGACGGCCTTGCTAATCCCGCCTTGGTCGTAGCCATCAATTACCTTCGTCATGCGCGGAATGATGTGCGTGTGACAGTGCTCGCCGAGTTCGACCATGATCCAACGACGACCCATTTTGTGGGCGACTGCGGCAGTAGTGCCAGAACCAGCAAAGGAGTCGACAACCCAATCGCCGGGTTTCGTGACCAATCCAAGAAGTCGCTTCAGGAGCGTCTCAGGCTTCTTGCCTCGACGAAAGTCGACACCGCCTTCGTTTGCCAAGTCAGCCTTCGGAAGCTCAGCATGCGGCCAAAAGTCGGATAGCTTGTTCGTCTTCACTATCTGTCCTTCGCGAACCTCAGCAGTATCCGACAGCCACGCAAACACCTGACGATTCCAGTAGTACGCCGTAATTTGTTCTCCCTCTCGCTTGCCCCGTGACACGAGATAATCCGCGGAGTAAAGCCCATCGCCGCAGTGCGATAGTATGCGAGTCTGGAATTCATTTTCCTTCTGAATGCTCGTGTTGCGGAACACTTTCGGGAAATCCTCGACATACCGGGCAATGATCTCTTCGTATCGCTCGTCGAACTTGCGAAGAGAAATGGTGTCGATGCGCTCGCTCTCGTGGCGATAAATCACGACTGGTTCGCCGGTCGAGGGTGCTACGAAACGATCTACCTCGACTCGTTTACCAGGTGATACCAGCACGCGGTTGTATCGCTTCATGTCCTTTGATTCGAGCGCGCTTGCGCCGCGATTATCTTCAACTTGGAATTGCGTTCTGTCTTTTGAATAGCAGAGAATGTACTCGTGTGTGTTGACCAAAAACGCGCCGCCTTGCCCAATGCCGGAAACCCCGGATCGCTCATAGGCGACTTGCCCAAGGAAGTTGTACCGAAGGAACACTTCGTCGAGGAGAACTTTCAGGTAGTGGTTCTCCTCTTGGTCGAGATGAACGAATAGAACACCCGCTGGCGCGAGCAAGCGATGAAGGAGTTCCAGGCGTGCGCTCATCATTGTGAGCCATGTGCTGTGCTCGAGGCCGTCATCGTAATGCTCGAATGCCTGTCCAGTATTGAACGGCGGGTCGATGTAGATGCACTTGACCTTGCCTGTGAACTCTTGCTCCAACGCCTTCAGCGCGAGGAGGTTGTCGCCGAAGATCAGGCGGTTGTCGAAGAGGTCGCCCTCGGTCACGCGGTGCGGCGCGTGGTGGGACCGACTCGCGTCCTCCAGCAGGATCCGCGGCTCCAGCTTCGGCCGGTTTTGTTTGCCGATCCAGGTGAGTTCCAGTTTCGTTTTGGCCATGATTCCGTGCGATCTTATCCCGTGAGGCCGCGTGCGGCTAGGAATTCGGCTTTGGGGCTTCAGGATTCGTCGCCTCGCGCGTTCAGAACGGCGCGTCCGGCGGGCGTGAGGCGGTACTGCTGGTTGCTGCTGCGGGGCTTGTCGGGGATGGTCATCTCGATCCATCCGGCTTCCAACAGTGGGAGCAGATGCTGCTTCCGGAAGTGCTCGCGGTCCTTCATGCCGGAAGCCGTCTGCAACCGCTCCCGTGCGCAGGCCTTCAGCGCGGCCTTGAGTACGGCACGAACTTGCGGGGTGACTTGCGGGGTGACTTGCGGGGTCATCTTCTTCACTGGCTCCTCGGCGAACGCCGGATGCACCGGCAACTCGACCAGAAACCACAACCGCAGGTCGTCGGTCTTGAACTTCGCCTTCGGCGACCCGTTCTGTTTCATCGCGGCCTGAATCTTCGGATGCCGGTCCCGCGGCCTTCGGTCATTTCCAGTTTTTCGGAAGAACTCGCCAATACGACGATTCCGGTAGCGACGGGAAACGATGCGTTTGGCCTTCGGATCCGCGGGGCGAATCGACGGGTCCGGTCCGGGATAGCTGACGATCTCGATGCCGTCGGGATTGACCCGGACTTCGACCGGCTCCCGCTGGTCGTACCCGCGGTGGTACATGGCGTTCACGAGCGCTTCCTCGATGGCGGTCATCGGGTAGTTGAAGAACCGCGTCGCTTCCGCGCGATCGGGGTGCTTGCGAACTTTCTCCACGACGACGTTGTTCTGGATGTACCGCAGCGCGTCGCGAATCTGCTGGTGGATCGGACCGCGCAGAATCTTCTCGATGATTTCGTCGCCTCCGGCTCCCTGGGGGAAGATCACGACGTCGATCTGCGTGCCGGGCAGGAATCGTTCCGGCGACTCGGAGAAGAACAGCAATCCGACATTCCGCGGAATGATCTTCTCATCGGCGCCATCGACGATGTTCATGCGCCGCGCGAGGTCGGCCAGCGACAGCTTCGCCCGCTCCTGATACAGGCCGCTGCCGATGTCCTTCAGGAACGAACGGATGAGCTGCAGGCTGAGGTCGTCGATCGTGGCGGCGCGGCACATCCGGTCGTCGAACGGCACGGTGGCCGTGAGACTCAGGAGTTCGCGTTGGTCCTCGCCCTTGGCCTCGACGGTGCTGGAGTAGCGGCGGATGTAATAGTGCGACGTGCGGTGCTTGGCCGTGACTTCCTTCGGGGCCGAGTACGGTCGCGTTTGTCCGCCGGGCGCCCAGAGCACGATGAGATTCCTCCCCTCGAACTGCTCGATGCCGAGCACGGGGAAGTACGGCGGCTGAATCAGGTTGCAGTATTGCAGGAGTTCCCGCTGAATCCTGTCCAACTGGTTGTCGGGGACGCCGACGGGCGGAAAGATCGGCTGGCCCTCCTTGTCGCAATCCTGCCCGATGACGACGTATCCGCCCCCCAGATTCTCGAAATCGTTGGCGAAGGCGCACAGAGTGCGGATGATGGGGTCGGGATTCCAGCCCGCCTTGTATTCGATCCGGTCCTGCTCGACGGTGCGCTGCCGGAGCAGATCCTCCAGATTGATCGGGAGCTTGCTGCTCGTGCTCGGGGGCGGTTTGGGGGGCGGTTTCTTGCGCATGCGAGTAGCCTACATGACCCTCCAGCGAATGGTGAAGACCGCCTGCCGGGATGTCTGCTGCTTCAGGCGGGCCTCGATGTCCTCGATCAGCGTCTCCTTCCGCTGCTCGATCTCGTCCTGGGCGTCGAACAGCGTCCGCTTTTTCTGGTTGCGTTTCTGCTCCAATTCGTTGCCCCGCTTCTGGGCCTCGATCTTGCTCTGCAGGTCGCCCGCCAGCCGCTTCGCCCGCTTGGCCTCGCGGATTTCGAGTTCGATGTTCTTGAGTTCCCGCTCCAGGTTCTCCTTGAGGTCGTCGGCCCAGAGGTCCAGCTTGTCGGACTCCGCGTCGAAATAGGTCTCGTTGCGCCGCTGGGACTCGGCGAGGACGCGGCCAGCCTGCGCCGCGATGGCGACCTCCAGCCGGGCCTTGCCGGCGTCATCGACGGCGACCTCTTCCCCTATCGTCGCGGGAATCGTGAGCAGCTTTTCGCACGTTTCGCGATCGAGCACGCGCCCGTCGTCGGTTTCGCCCGTGATGAGAAGCGTGTCCTCGGTATCGAGCGATTCGACGGTGAGCTGTTCGACGTGCAGCCATCCCGACTGGCCCCGCAGCGACTCCACCAGCATGACCCGCACGCCGCGGCGATCGTAGTCGAGCACCAATTCCCTGGTGGGGAGCGACCGTTCCCGCGCGCGGGCGATCAAGCCTTCGGCCAGCGCGTGGCCGGGGCGGTAGTGGAAGTCGGTCGTGGGTTCACCGTTGCGCTCCCGTTCGTGCGGCGGCTGGAGCAGGTACCGCCCGAGCGGAATTTGTTCGGACGGAAAGTCGGCGGGAACCTCGCGGAGCGAGAAGCGGTGCCGGGGAATGTCGAAGTCGGCGTGGGCGGCGAGTTCCGTGGCGGTGAGCGCCCAGAGCCAATCTTCGTACCGATCCAGCCGCTGCTGGGTCTGGGACTGCGTCATCCGCAGCTTGTGATGCACGTCCTCGTCGAAGTTCTCCAGCAGCTTGGTGCGGGCATCCTGCAACGTCGTCGAAATCTGCTCGTCCAGGTCGCGTTGCAACTGGTCGAACGCCTGCTGGATCTCCTCGGCCGACCGGCAGCGTTTGTAGATGTCGTTGATCCGCTTCTCGATGTCGATCCCCGATTCCAGCGCCCCGAGCACTTCATCCGACGCGCCGAACACGCCGTCGAACAGCTTGAACTTCTCGTTGAGCAACTGGAAGACCCGCTGATCGGCCTCGTTCTTGCGATTGACGAAGTTGATGACGACCACGTCGTGCTTTTGGCCGTACCGATGGCAGCGACCGATCCGTTGTTCGATCCGCTGCGGATTCCAGGGGAGATCATAGTTGACGACGAGCGAGCAGAACTGGAGATTGATTCCCTCGGCGGCCGATTCGGTCGCGATCATGATCGACGCCCGCTCGGCGAATTCTTCCACGAGAGCGGAGCGCATGTCGGCCGTCGGCGAACCGCTGACGCATTCCTGCCCGACGTGCCGCCGAAGCCACTCCTGGTACGTGCGTTTGGAGCCGGGATCGGTATTCGTGCCGTTGAAGAGGACGATCTGGCCGGCATAGCCGTTGGCCTCCAGCAGTCCGTGGAGATACGCCTGCGTGCGGCGCGACTCGGTGAAGATGAGGGCTTTGGGTTTCGAACCGAGTTCGACCGCTTTGGCGAACCCGGCGCGGAGCGCCTTGAGGAGCGCGTCTCCCTTGGCGTTCTGCTGGATCGACTCGGCGAGCGTCTTGTACCGGGTCAGTTCATCGGCTTCGGCCCGCAGACTCTCGAGCAGCGTGAGGGGATCGGGAGCGGCGGGCTGTTCCTCTTCGTACGGCGCGTCGCCATCGACGGCGGACTCCTGCCACTCTTCCTCCATCTCGTCCGTCTGCTCGAAGTCGTCCCCGACCACGTCGACGACCGGCTCGCCGGTCGCTTCGTGCGCGGCGGCTTCCAGTTTTCTCAGCCGGTCGATCATCGTGCCGAGCGTGGCGGCGATGGCGAACGACGACGACGCGAGAATCTTCCGCAGCACCAACTCGATCAACTGCCGCTGGCTGTTGGGGAGCGAATGCAGGTTCTCCTTCTGCAGGAAGGCCGACACCTGGTCGTAGAGCCGCTGTTCCTCCCGCGAGGGAGTGAAGTCTTCGGTGATCGGGATCCGCCGGGTGTAGCGGACGTACTCGACCACCTGCTTGCGGAGCGTCCGCTGGCAGATCGGCGCGAGCCGCGCCCGCAGATTCGCGAGCACGCCGGCCGGCAGGCTGTCGGACTTCTTGGCGTAGAGTTCGCGGAACGCTTCCTCGCTGCCGAAAACGTGCTCGTCGACGAACGTCACCAGCCCGTACAACTCCATCAGCGAGTTCTGGAGCGGCGTCGCGGTGAGCAGCACCTTGGGCCGGCCGCGGAGCGCGTCGCGCAAGGCGCGGGCGATCTTGTTGTCCTTCTTGTAGACGTTGCGGAGCCGGTGGGCCTCGTCGATGACCACCAGATCCCACGGCAGGGCCGTCACCTCCGCCGCCTTGGCGCGGGCGAAGTGGTACGAGCAAATGACGCATTGATTTCGCTGGTCGAGCGGCGAGGGCATCTTCCGGGAGAGTTCCCGGAAGCTCTTCGACTCCATGATGACGGACGGGAGAAAGAACTTTTCGGCGAGTTCCTGGCTCCACTGCTTGCGCAGCGACGCGGGAACGATCACCAGAATCCGGCGCTTCTTCTCGGCCCAGAGCTGGCTGACGATGATGCCGGCTTCGATGGTCTTGCCGAGTCCCACCTCGTCGGCCAGAATCGCCCCCCGCGACAGCGGCGAACGGAACGCGAACAGCGCCGCGTCCACCTGGTGCGGGTTGAGGTCCACGGTGGCGTTGCTGAGCGACTGCGCCAGCTTGTCAGCCTGGTCGGCGCCCACGCGTTTCGTGAGTTCGTAGGCGAGATACTTGGAGTGATACGGGGTGAAGGGGGGCGCAGCGCAGGTGGCGATCACCGGCGCGAAGCGGGTGGTCGTCAGCCCGGCCTCGGATTCGGAAGTCGCCGATGCGGCCGAAGCAGCATCGACCGACCCGGAATAGGCATGGTTCGCCATGTGGCCCGGTTCTGCTCGTGCGGCTGCGCTCATGGATGTCTGGGGAAAACCAGTGATGGGAACAATTTACGGAAGATTCGCACAGATTCCCAGTTGCCGATCCGAAAAGCCCCGCATTCTCGCGAACACGGGGCGGCCTGAGCGGGTTCAGGCACAAGTGGCGGATGGGCGCTACCGGTGAGGGCGTCACGGCCGGCTCTGACGTCGCCGCCGGCATTTGCGGGCGAGCCGGGCTTCCGACTTCGCCAGATCGCAGAGACACTCCGCGACCGCGACATGCCATTGCCGTGGCAGAGTCTCCGGCCCGATCGTTCGCGGCGGGAAGCCGCCGTTGCCGATCCAAGCCAGCAACGCATCGGCCAGTTCATCGACGCGATCCCAGTCGCGATCGGCGACCGCCTGCAGCAGGTCAGTCAACGTCGCTTGCGGATCCATCATCGCTCCTCCGGGCTGCGGGAATGGCTTGGCCGGTCAGAAACTCGGCGTAGTACGTCATGCAGCCGTCGCCGAAGGCGTCGGGCTCCACGAGATACACGTCGCCGCACGCTTCGCATTCCACGGTCATCGTCGCGTCGTCCGCGTCGATGATCGTGAGTTCTCCGCCGCATTCGCGGCACGTGCCGTCCTTCGGATTCACGCGCATCGGTCTCGCTCCTTGTGCCTGTGACGGAAATGAACGCATCGCTCAGGCGCGATTCCTGCCCGACAATGGGCAAGGGAAGAAGCGTGCCCCAGGCAGCCGCCCGGCGCAAGAAATCCGCGGAGGATTCATGGGGGCGATCAAAAAAGGCCGCAGTTGATGGCTCGGAGTCAGCGGCCCGGCCGTCACGTCCGACAACAGGGCAGGCGGAGATTCGCGCACCGCCTCCCGCACCGGCGGCGGGCATTCGTCGAGCGGCACTTCGTGGTCGACACCGCGGAGGTCGAAACCGGTGTGCTAGTTGAGGTGCTGTTCGTTCGCCAGGCCGTCGCCGTGGATCACGAATCCGTAGAGGTTCCGAAGCGCCAAATTGGGCGCCGTTATGCGGACGCACCGCAGGTCGATGTCCTGGGGTAATGGCCGAAACTCGCAGGATTCGATAGAACGGACTCGTGCGAAGGGAGGCATGACATGGTGAGCTCCTACAAATCGATGGAACCCTTCGAGGTTCGCTGTCGTTGGTGGCGACCCAATTCTCCTTCGAGACGGGTTCCGGGAACGGTCGGATTCGACGGGACAGAAGTTGTCGCAGTTCTTGACGAGTGGATGCAGCCACGAGACCTGCTGGCCCTGCCCACCCCTGAAATCATTCACGGCGAAACTGCGGATGGTACGGCGGTGACGCTGGTCGAAGCGTTTGTCAGCACGGCGAATTCGGCCGAGATTCGGATGATCGCGAACGGGCTTGGAGTCGGGGCGCATCTGTTGAATTTGGAAGAGCAGGCCTTTTCGAGTGCTACGGCACGAATCGATGGGTTGGACGAGTGGTCCGAGCAAGCTCCGATCGAGGTAAAGAATGTCGATGGCGTTGCCGAGATCCGCTGCGCCGCACCGTGGTATATCGGGATCGATCTTCCTGAACGCTCAGCGTCGTTCACGATCGGGCAGAACCGAGATCAGTTGGGGGGAGGTCGCCGAATCACAATCGAGTATTTCTCCCGCGTTCACGTCACGCCGCACCAGCCGCAGCCGATCAACTGGTTTCACGGGATCATCACCGAAACGCGACAATTACTCACTCTCTTCATGAATCAAGATGCTGGATTGGCGGCCCTGAGTCTGGTTCCTGAGGAACGCGACTCGCCGCCCACGACCGTCGAGTGGTTCTGGAGACGGCGAGAGTCTGGCATGCGAAAAATCCGCATTGCGGAGATTCTGCTGCCGTTCGGTTGTTTGAACGGGCGACTCGAACAAGTGCTGAGGAACTGGTTCTCGAAGACCGACGACCTCCGTCACGCACGGGCGCTGCTCTTCGCGAACTTGGCAACACCGGCTCCGTTCCTTGAAACACGATTCCTTCCGATGGTGCAGGCGCTGGAGGTGTATTGTCGAGCGCTCGGCACCGACAAGTACATTCCGGACACTGAATTCAAAGAACTCAAGTCGCGGTTGTACGAGGTTCTGCCCTCTGGGCTGCCGACCGGACTGGTCCAGAAACTTCGGTCGAGCATCGGATTCGCCAACGAGACTTCGTTGAAGGATCGCATTCAGCAGGTCATCGATTCGCTGCTCCCGCAAACACGGCGATTCGTGTGCTTGGATTCGGAGAAGTTCGCGCGGGAGCTCACGCAAACGCGAAACTACTTCACGCACTACGGCGAATCTGGCGAGTCCCGGTTGACGGGGCTAGCCTTGCATCGAGCGACGGAGCGGGCGGCACTTCTGCTGAAAATCCAGATGCTCAAGGAGAGTGGGGTCGACGAATCACTTATCGAGAGCAGGTTGCGCAGCTGCAGACGTCACGAATACTCTGTGGAGAGTTAGTACTACAGCGCTAACTCGAATCAAGGTCGCAGCGTTTTGCGCGGCGGAG
>JBBDNU010000137.1:0-19485 GCA_040877365.1 Planctomycetales bacterium | reverse complement strand
TTTTCGATATCAGCAGAACCTCTCCGGGCTGCAGATAGCCTTGATCGTCCTGACCCCATGCACGAATCGGCTTGTTGACATCCTCCCTCTGATGCCGAAAGTCCATGAAGTGCTGGAAACGGTTCGGCCGGGGGATGTGGTCGAAGTCGGTTGGTTGGCGCGATAGCCCACCCTACGCGGCTACGCCTCGAACGTCTCCCCGTACCGCGGCGCGATCGCGTCCTCGTCGCAGTAGTCGTTCAGCACCGCGGCGAGCGCGGCGGCCGGCTCCGCTTCACCATGCACGAGGAACGCCTGGCCGATCCCTCGCACGCGGGCGAGTTGCTCGAACCACCACTTGAAGTCGCCGGCGTCCGCGTGGCCGGACAACCCGTTGAGCACCTCCACGCGGGCCTTCAGCGGAAGCTCGCGGTCGAAGATGCGGACGCGAGGCTGCCGCTCCACCAGCCGTCGTCCCAGCGTGTGCGGCGCCTGCCAGCCGATGATCAGGACCGTGTTCCGCTCGTCGGCGACCGCGTGCTTGAGGTGATGGACGATGCGGCCGTTCTCGCACATCCCGCTCGCCGAGATCACCACGAACGGCCCCTTGCGGTAGTTCAGCGAGGCGCTCTCCCGCTGCGACTGGATGAACCGCAGGCCGGGGAAATCGAACAGGTCGTCGTCGAGCCGCAGCCAATCCCGCGCCTCGGCGTCGAGGATCTCCGGGTGTCGCGAGTAGACGGGAGTCAGCCGCGACGACAGCGGGCTGTCCACGAACACGGGGACTTCGGGCGACAGCTCCTTCTGCGACAGCTCGTTGAGGAAATAGAGGATCTGCTGCGTGCGGCCGAGGGCGAACGCGGGAATGATCAACCGCCCGCCGCGGCCCACCGTCTCGTCGAGAATCCGCAGCAGCGCCATCCGCATGTCCTGCGGCGGCGGGTGTACCCGGTTGCCGTAGGTGCATTCGCAGATGAGCACGTCGCATCCCTCGACCGGCTCGGGATCGCGGAGCAGCGGCAACCCGCGCCGCCCGAGGTCGCCGGTGAACACGAGGCGGCGGACGTCCCCCCGCTCCTCGATCTCCAGCTCGACGATCGCCGAGCCGAAGATGTGCCCGGCGTCGGCGAACCGCACGCGGACGTCGGGCGCGAGCTCGTGCCAGTCGTGATAGTCGAGCGGCTCGAACTGCCGCATCACCCCGCGGACGTGCTCCTCGTGATAGAGCGGCTCGATCGGCGGGTGCCCCGGCTTCAAGTGCGTCGCCAGGTAGCGCACGTCTTCGGACTGGATCTTGGCCGAGTCGAGCAGCATCAGCTCGGCGACGTCGGCGGTCGCCGGCGTCGAGAACACCGGACCGCGAAAGCCCGCGCGGTACAGCCCCGGCAGGTTGCCGCAATGGTCGATGTGCGCGTGCGAGAGGACCACCGCGTCGAGCTTCTTCGGCTCGCAACGGAAGACTTCGTTCTTGCGCCGCGCCGCCGCCCGCGGGCCTTGAAACAGCCCGCAGTCGAGCAGGATCCGCCGCCCGTCGACTTCGACAAGGTGCTGGCTGCCGGTCACTTCGCCCGCCGCGCCGAGGAAGGTGAGTTTCATGGAGGCATGATAGAGCGCGGGAGGGGGAAATCCCAATGTGAGGTCGGAGGTCCGAGGTCGGAACCTCCGGTGCCGCGGGATCTTGCGAAAAACTCGGTTTGACCGGCCTTCGCGGTGCGACCTAGAATGAAATTGGTCGAATTTGGTCGCCGGTGACGATATTGATTCGTGGGAATGCACCGGGACCGTCAGCGGAAAGGAAGATTTCGCCAATCGAGGGGGAAACCGATGGTTGCAGTCGTGACGGGACGTGAGGCGTTGCGGCGGTTGTTCGCCGCCGTGACCGAGCAGACCTTTCAGGCGGACCTGGGGATCGCCGATCCTCCCCTGATCGACTATCTTTCCGATCTGCTCGTGCGGTTCATCCGCATGGACGCCATCTTCCGCGTCCGCGACCCGCGCGGGCGGCGGCTCGAAGAAGTCGCCGAAATGATGCTCGAAGCCGAGCACCGCCACGCCAAGCCCCGCCGCGAGATCCACCGCCACATCGGCGACTTCACGCTGTTCTGGGTCGGCGTGTATCCCGAGGCGCTCGCGGGGATGCAATCGGCCGATCGCCGCGACCACCTGCTCGACTACTGCGCCCAGGGCAAGCGCTCGTACCGCATCGCCGCCGAGTTCGACGACGAACCGTATGAAGAGGAAGCCCCGGTCCTGCGGCGGCTGAGCGACGAGTTCGAACTGTGCACGGTGGGCCTGAACCGCGTCCGCCGCGAATGGGAAAAAATCGTCGTCACCCCCGAGGCCCGCCGCGACGCGGAGCGGAACTGATTCCCCCGATGCACCAACTCCGCAATCCGCACAGCGTTCTGGCCGCATTCGATCGGCGGCCGGGCGCCGTCGTCGAGGTCCGTCTCGCCGCCCGCAATCCCGATGGGGCGTGGCGCGAGGTCGCCGAACGCGCCGCCGCGGCGGGCGTGCCGGTGCTGAGCGGCGTCGGACGCGAGCGGGAAGCGCGCACGAGACTGCGACGCGGCTCCCCTGCCTCTCAGGGAGCGGGAAGGGGGAGGGTTGAATCGATCGGCGGCCCGAGACCCTCCCCCGGCCCCTCCCTGGAAGGGAGGGGGGCTTCCGGCCGCGCCGGCGCCGCCGGCCAGGCGCTCGTCAAGGAGCACGAAGCCGTCTCGCTCGACGAACTGTTCGCCGGCGTCGATCCGGCGGCGACAAGCGGCCTGTGGCTCGCGCTCGAGCACATTCAGGATCCGCACAACGTGGGAGCGGTGTTCCGCACGGCCGCGTTCTTCGGCGTGCGGGGGATCGTGGTCACGCGCGACCGCTCGGCCCCGCTGAACGCGACCGTGTACGACGTCGCCTCGGGCGGAATCGAATACGTGCCATTCGCCGTGCAGACGAACCTCGCCCGCGCGCTCGACCTGGCGAAGGAGCGCGGGCTGTGGACGCTCGGCGCGGCGGAAGAGTCCGCGACCGACGTCGCCCAAGTCCCCCGCGATCGCCCGTGGCTGCTGGTGCTCGGCAACGAGGAAGACGGCCTCCGCCGCCTGACGCGCGAGAAATGCGACATGGCGTGCCGCGTCACGAGCCGCGGCCCGATCGGCTCGCTGAACGTCTCGGTGGCGGCGGGCGTGCTGATGGCGGCGCTGGCGGGCGCCGTATCGTAGCCCGCAGCGCGAGCCAGGGGCAATCGCTCGGGCGGCAGCGGCGCAGCAGATGGCCGGCCGGTGAGACGATCCTCCCTCGCTGGCGCGTTTTGACGTTGCGCTGTTTTCGGCTTTCGAACAATGCGGGAAGATTCGCCGGCGACGGGTGGCCGGGCCGCCTTTGCGCGTCATGCCCGCGAAGGCGGGCATCCAGAGCCGCGCGGACGGCGAACGCACTGGATTCCCGCCTTCGCGGGAATGACGGAATCGCCACTCACGAAATAGCGCAACATCAAAACTTGCGCGTCGGGCCGGTGTGAGATTTTCGTAGCAGCGACGCCCGGCCTCACGGCTGCTCGGGCGCGGCCTTCTTCCCGGCGGCGGCCTTGCGCTCGGCGGCCGCTTCGGCCCGCTGCTTCGCCGCCTCGTCTTCGAGCTTCTTCAGCTCGGCCCGCTGTTCCTCCGTCAGCACGCCCTGGATCTCCTGATCGCGCTTGGCGACGAGCTCGCGCATCTGCTGCTGAAGGGCCGCAAGCTGGCCCTGATACTTCATCTGGATGCCGTAAATCTGCTCCCGCTGCGCTTCGTTGACGCCGGCCTTCGCGTAGTAGTTCGGCAGGCGGCCGCGCGGCTCCTTGCGCGCGGGCTTCGCCGGGGCCTGCTTCTCGACTTCGGCTTGGGCGACCGCGCGGTCGAGTTGGGCGACTGCCTGCCGATCGGGTTCGGCCGGTCCTTCCTGCCCGGAAGCGACGAGCGCGAGCAACGGAAACAGGCACGCCAGCGATCCGACGAACAGGGTCTTCTTCATGACAGGCTCCAATGGAACAGGGGCAGGTCGTTTCCAGCGGAAATCACCAGAACATCTTGACCGCGGCGGCAACGCAAAGCAACGGGAATTCCCGATTTCACCGACCGCGGCTCCACCTCCCCAGTCGCGGCGACCCCCGCAGCCGGGCGCGCGATTTCAGGAAACGCGTGAAAGTTCGGTCGGAAAAACAAGAGCGCCTCGCGCCCGGAACGCCCCGATTCTCCGGAAGGGCATCGAACGGGAACGGGATGTCGACGCTTCGTCCCGAAGCGGGACCGGAATTGAGCTGCGCGCTCCCCTCCGCTCGCGACTGCGTCGCTCGGCTGCGGGTCGCGGCTAACCGGCGATTGCGAGTCGCACTACGGGGCCAAGTATCCGCGCGCTTCGAGGTATCCGACGACCTCCCGCGCCAGCTCGTCGATCCCCTTCGTGTTCGCGTCGAGCACGAGTTCCGGCTTCTCCGGCGCTTCGTAGGGATCGTCGATCCCGGTGAACCCCTTGATCTCCCCCGCCCGCGCCTTCTTGTACAGGCCCTTGGGGTCCCGCTGCTCGCAGGTCTCGATCGAGGCGTTCACATAGATCTCGATGAACTCGCCCGGCTGCAACAGCGCCCGGACCTTGTCGCGGTCCGCCTTGTACGGCGAGATAAACGCCGTCAGCACGAGGTGCCCGGCGTCCACGAACAGCTTGGCCACCTCGCCGATGCGGCGGATGTTCTCGGCCCGGTCCTCCGCGGAGAAGCCGAGGTTCTTGTTGAGCCCGTGGCGGACATTGTCGCCGTCGAGCACGTAGCTGTGCTTGCCGCTCGAGTGGAGGATGTGATCGACGGTGTTGGCGACGGTGCTCTTGCCGCAGGCGCTCAGCCCGGTGAACCACAGGACCGCGGCCTTGTGTCCGTTGAGCTGCCGGCGCTCCTGCTTCGAGACGTGGTGCTCGTGCCAGGTGATGTTGGTGGACTTTTGCTCTGACATATGTGACGCATCTCCCGGGAATTCGCGCGCGAGAAGGAGGACATGGAACCTGACGGACGCCGTGATGTTAGGCAAACGGTCGATCCGGGGGAAGCCCGGCGCGGGGCCGTTGCCGGGCTGCGCGGAACCTGCTACGTTGACACGATCGAAACCTGACCGCCGAATGCCGACGGACTGACCGCCGGTCGTGCCCCGATTCCGCCTCCTGATCCGCGCCCTTTCCGATGACCGGCCCGAACTTCGAAAAATCCGACTTGCTCCCCGCCATCGCCCAGGACGCCGCCACCGGCGACGTGCTGATGCTCGCCTACATGAATCGCGAGGCCTACGACGAGACCCTCCGCACCCGCCGCGCCTGCTACTTCAGCCGCAGCCGCGGCAAGCTGTGGCGGAAGGGGGAAGAGAGCGGCCACGTCCAGGAGCTGAAGGAAATCTACTACGACTGCGACGCGGACACGCTGCTGCTCAAGGTGCACCAGGTGGGCGGGGCGGCCTGCCACGAGGGCTACAAGAGCTGCTTCTTCCGCCGCATCGACCCCGCGACCGGCGAGGTCGAAACGGTCGGCGAGCGCGTGTTCGACCCGGCCGCGGTGTACAAGAACAAGTAAGCCTCGATCGAGGCCGGAAGAATTCGACGCAAAGACGCAAAGACGCTAAGAAGCGCAAAGAAGGAAGACGGAAAACGGAAGAAGAAAGCGAGACGAATGGCCTCGATGGATTCGCGTCGCATGCCTTATTTGCCGTTTTCTTTGCGCTGCTTTGCGTCTTCGCGTCTTTGCGTCGAAAACACAGTCCATGCAGCATCCACGAAACAGAGGCATCGCTCGAACGTAACATGGCCGACCGCAAGTTGAAGCTGGGCATCCCCGCCGGGAGCCTGCAGGAGGCGACCGCCGAGCTGTTTCGCAAGGCGGGCTACACGATCAAGTTTTCGTCCCGCTCGTACTATCCCGAGATCGACGATGACGAGATCGAGTGCCTCCTGATCCGCGCGCAGGAAATGGCTCGCTACGTCGCCGAGGGGATCCTCGACGCCGGCATCACCGGCCACGACTGGGTACTCGAGACGCAGGCCGACGTGCACGAGGTGTGCGAGATGGTCTTCTCCAAGACCAGCCGCCGCCCCGTCCGCTGGGTCCTCTGCGTGCCGACCGATTCCCTCGTGCAGAGCGTGAAGGACCTCCAGGGAAAGCGAATCGCCACCGAGGCGGTCGGATTGACCACGCGGTTCCTCGCACAGCACGGAGTCGAGGCGAAGGTCGAGTTCTCCTGGGGGGCGACCGAGGTCAAGCCCCCCCGGCTCGCCGACGCGATCGTGGAAGTCACCGAGACCGGCAGCTCGCTGCGGGCGAACAACCTGCGGATCCTGGCGGAGGTCCTCCAGAGCACGACGCGGCTGATCGCCAACAGGAACTCGTGGGCCGATCCGTGGGTTCGGAACAAGCTCGGGAACCTCGCCCTGATGCTCCAGTCGTGCCTCGCCGCCGAGGGGAAGGTCGGGCTGATGATGAACGTGCGGCGGGACAATCTGCAGGCGATCCTCGACGAACTTCCCGCGCTCCAGACCCCGACCGTCTCGTCGCTGTCCGACCCGGACTGGGTCGACGTGAACACGATCGTGGACGAAGCGGTCGTCCGCACGATCGTGCCGGCCCTCAAGGCGGCCGGCGCGCGGGGGATCGTCGAGTACGGGATCAACAAGATCATCGACTGATTCGTCCATGTCGATCGTGGCGTACAAGCTCGGCGGCAGCCTGCTTTTGCTGCCTGATCTCGCCGTCCGCATCCGGAAGCTGCTCGCGGTGCGGCCGGAGTCGCGGCCGCTGCTCATCGTCGGGGGCGGAGCGGTCGCCGACGTCGTCCGGGAATGGGACCGGGTGCACGAGTTGGGCGAAGAGAAGGCCCACCGGCTGGCGCTGCGCTCGCTCGACTTGTGCGAGGCGCTCCTCCTCGAATTGCTCCCCGAGGCCCGCCTCGCCCCCGACCGGTTCGCCGCGCAGACCGCGTGGCAACAAGGGATGCTGCCCGTCGTCCACAGCCGCGCCGTTCTCGAAGAAGAGCCGGAGGCGTGGGAGTTGCCCCACTCCTGGCGGGCGACGAGCGACTCGATCGCCGCCTGGATCGCCGCCTGCTGGCGGATCGACGAATTGGTCCTCGTGAAATCGATCGGCCTGCCGGAAGGAGCGACCATCGACCAGGCGTCACGGGCGGGACTGGTCGATCCCTGGTTCCCCCAGCTCGCCTGGCGCGTCCGCAAGCTCGCCTGGGCCGATCTGCGAGCCGATCCCCCCGCGATCCGCACCTGGCGCGGTTAGCCGCGACCCGAAGCCGAGCGGCGCAGCCGCGAGCGCAGGGGAGCGCGCCCCGCCACGCCTCCGCCGGACACGATTCACTCCAGCGCCCCCGGCACGTGGAAGTGCGCGTTGAGCGTCAGCACCCGCAGCTCGTCCCCCCGCCTCCGCACGACGTTCACGCAGGCGTTCGTCTGCCGCAGGTCCTTCGCGTACCGCGGCTCGACCCCCAGCACGTGCGCGAGCCACGCCCGGTTGACGACGTTGTGCGCCACGACCGCGATCGCCCCCCCCGCGTGCTCGGCGAGCAGCCGCTCGAACACCGGCCGCACGCGCTCGAGCACGTCGCGGTACGACTCGCCGTCGAGATACGGAGCGCATCCCGGGTCCGCGTGGAACGCCGCGTACGCCTCCGGGTGCCGCGCGCGGATCGAGTCCCAGTCCATTCCCTCCCACGCGCCGACGTGGCACTCGGTCAACTCGACGAGCGGAAGGGCCTCCAATCCGTGCGGGCGGGCGATCGCCGCGGCCGTCTCCGTCGCCCGGAGCATCGGGCTGGCGTACACGGCGTCGATCCGGAAATCGCTCAGGAACCGCGCGACCGATTCCGCCTGCGCCCGTCCCGCCGCGCTGAGCGGCTTATCGATCCCCCGGCCCTGCAGGACGTACGGTCTCCGTTCGTTCGCCTCCGTCGCCCCGTGCCGGACGAGATACAGGAGCGTCGTGTCTTTCATTCGCGTCAAGTTTCGCTCCGAGCGGGCGTTGGCGCAAGCTCTTTACCCCGAAGGGGTTGAATAACACAGCCCAGGGTCGCTCGCGCAGCGAGCGCACCCTGGGATCCCCGACACGACGATCTCCGGAACCCTGAAAGGGTTCCAAAGCAACGGAGAATGGACGAATCCAGCGAATTGCGGGCATTCCGCGAGTATGCAACCCTTTCAGGGTTGAGAGAGTCTGGTGGCCGCCCACCCAGGGTGCGCTCGCTCCGCTCGCGACCCTGGGCTTTGCCGTTCAACCCCCTTCGGGGGTATGAGGTACGTTGCGCGTCAGTCGAAAAGTCGAGCTTGGAAGTACGTACTGTCATTCCGATCCTTCATCGCTGGCAGGTGTTGCACGAGGAGTGGCTCATCGCCCGCGCCAGATCGCCGTAGGTCCGAATTTCCGAGGCGAACGGGGACTCGGTCCGCTCCCGCGCCCGGAGGAACCCCCGCACCACGAAAACGTCGATCAACGGCAGGAACAGCCACTGCCACTGCCTCATCACGATGGTACACACGGTCGAACCGACCGTCACCACGGCGCTCATCACGACCCACCGGTCGAGCCACTCGCTCCACCGGCTGCGAGTGCGCGGTGCGCAGGCGTCCGTCGCCCACTCCAGCCGGACCAACAGACGCCGCAGCTCGCTGCACTCGAGCCGCTCGTGCAAGGGCGTGCTGGGCGCGAACCGCGCCGCGTCCGGCCGCAACTGCCGCACGATCTGCTCGATGCCGCGAAACACTCCCGCGGCCAGACATTCTCGCCCGGCCACGCGCAGCGGACGGATCTCCTGAGGGGCGGAATGCGCAAGAACCAGATCGGCGAGCGCGCCGAACGTGAACGGCGGCCCGACGTTCTGTTCCCACTCCTCCGGGCCCGCCGCGTCGCAGCCGAAGAAGCGGTCCCACTCGGCCTGCGGAATGCTCACGCCGAAGGCGGACTCGACGCCGAACACGAGATCGACGAAATCGAAGGCATCCCAGATCCGCCGCTGCTTCATCCAATGATCGATCCGCACATCGGCGGCGATCCCGCGGGCATCGCCGACGACGGCGCCGAAGAGCTCATTCAGCGACTGCAACACCCGTTCGCGCAGGCGGTCGTATCGAGAAAGCTGCATCTTCTCCATCCTCCTCATCCTGCTCGATCATAGCCGATGGCGAACAGCGTCGCAGCCGACGGGTTGACTTGCGCCGCCTTCCCGCAAGAATTTCTGTTGAGAGAACTGATCTTCCCGAGGCCATTGCCGACCGGGAGCCGAGCGTCGCGCAGGCGGGGCAGCCGCGCGGCGCCGCCGGTGGAGGGCCGGGCGCAGCGTGTGTGCCCGGCCGCGGCCTCGACCACCCAATCGAAGAGGAGCGTCGCCATGAGACGGATCGGCATGATTCTCGCCCTGCTCGGTGGCATCGGGCTGTTCGCGGCCACCGCAGAGGCCCAGGCGGACGGCGGCCGCCGCGGACACCGCGGACACGGCCATCACGGACACTCCGCCGGTGGGCATCACGGCCACCACCATCACCATCACGGGCACCACCACGGAAGCTTCTATGGAGGCGGCTTCTACAACCCGGGCTACTACGGCTCCTATCAGCCGTACTACGGCAGCTATTATCAGCCGTACTACGGCAGCTACTATCAGCCCTACTACGGTCGAAGCGGGGGCTACTACAGCCCGGGCTTTTCGTTCCGCTACGGCTGGTGATTTCGCCAGCGCACCTCGAATGATGGCCGGACTGGCGGTGCGCCGGGCGCGGGGCGATCGGCCCCTGCGCCCGGCACCGCCTCTGCGTTCGGATAGCGCGATCGCAGCAGGGTCACCAGCGGAGAGTGGACCACCCGCGACACTTCGCCGCGGGCCGAGAGCACCGCGAGGTCCACGCCGCGCTCGTCGAGCTGCGTGGCGATCCGGGTTGCGCGCTTCGCGGGGTCGTCCCAGTCGGCGTCGAACAGGTCGAACAACGTGCGGGTGGGGTTCTGGCGCGCTGTGAGGAAGTACACGTGCGGCGAGTCTGGTGTCGCGTAAATGAAGCCCGCCGGGGCCGAGTGCGCTTGCACCACGTGGACCAGTTCCGCGTACAGCGCGGCCTCGTGGGCCGGCACCCGAATCCCGCCCCGCTCGACGTCCAGCCGGGCATACCGCTCGAGGGGCCGGAACCGATCCGGAAGCTCCCGGACCTCGTTGCGGTTCATCCACGCGACCGCGAACGCCAGGTAAAACGTCCCCAGGCAGGCGTACAACCGCCGCGGCGCCAACGGCTGCGTCGTCGCCACGAACAGCGCCGCGAGGACCGCCAGCGGGGCCGCGTAGCAGAAGTAGATCCCCCACGCCTGCGGGATCTGCACGAGGGCGACCAGGGAGGCCATCGCCGTCAGCAGAAACAGCTTCTGTTCCCGCTCGGGACCGACGGCCGTCGTCGTGCCGCCCGCCCGTGGCCAGAGCAGTCCGCAGCCGGCGAGGAGGACGAGCGGCGCCGAGTGCCGCATCGAGTTCCACACGTTCGGATAAATCGACGCCGATGATCCGAATGCGACGAGCGCCGCGCCCCCCAGCACGGCGAGCAACAGGCCGGCGACTTCGAGATCGCGCATCGCGCTGCCGGTCTCGAGTCCCATCGAAGGACTACCGCTGCCGCGCCGCCGCGCCCGCCATGCTCGAAACGCTGGAATCGCCAGGATCGCGGCGAACGGGGCCGCGGTCCAGACCGTGCCCAGCGGCGGGAGCGGATAGATCGATTCGTTCAGCCGCTGCAACGGCTCGACGAACACGCCCCGCGCCCAGTCGTCCAGGCTCCCCGTCAGCGCGTAGGGAACGAGGAACAAGACGACCGGCAGCAGCGCCCCGCCGAGGAACGGCGCGCCGAGCCGCAGCAGACGCCGCCAGCGGGGCGTTCCCGCGAGCCGCCGCAGGGACCATTCGCCGCGAATCAACACCGCTGCGCATGCGAAGCCCGGCAGCGCGAAGTGCAGCACCGGCATGGCGAGCGACCCGTGCAGGCTGCCGACGAGTCGGCCGAGCGCGGCGAGGAACGCCGCCAGGCCGAGCACGACGACGACGCCGTATCCGCGGGCCGGGCCGGCTTCTCCCTCCGCGCGCGACAGCGTCTGCTCGCGGAAGATCAGGAACAGCAAGCCGGCCGCGACGTAGTACAGCCCCACCGACTTGACGAGGAACGACGCCCCGCCGCAGGTTCCCGCGAGGAACACCCACCGCAGCCGCCCGCTCTCGATGTGCTTCAAGAACGCGAGCGTGCCGAACGCGGCGAAGAACAAGTTGAACCAGGAGGGCATCGCCTCGGGATAGTTGGGGACGCTCCAGACCAGGCAGAGCAACGTCGCCAGTCCGCAGGCCCAGGCCGGCGCCGCGCGGGACGCGATCGCATACACCGCGGGCACGAATGCCAGCGTCCACGCCACGAGCATCACCCGCAGCGTGTGCAGCTTCACCCCCCAGAGCGCGAAGCCCGCGGCGTGCAGATACGACAGCCCGCCGGTGTACGGATCGGCGAAGTCGCGGTGCGGCAACTCGCCGGCGAGCGCGCGCTCGGCGGTGTGCCCCAGCGTCCCCGCGTCGTGCCCGATCCAGCCGCGGTCGTAGCCGGTGAAGAGATACCCGGCCGAGATCAGCCAGACGCAGGGGAGGACGATGCGATGCCGGGCAAGGAGGGCCATGCGGGAGTTGAGAGTCGAAGGTTGAGAGTCGAGGGTTGAGAGTCGAGGGTTGAGAGTCGAGGGCGAATGGCCACGATAGCGAGTTTCGTCCCGCGAATCTCGTGGACCAACGAAAAGGCGAAACTCGAACGACGGAAATCGCGAATTCAGCGTCTTGACGCGGTTCTCGCTTCCCGGTTTATTGGCTGCTGTTCCGCGGCGCAACGTGGGGCGGACGTCCTTGTCTGCCCGCGGCACCAGTCGACGATCACTTTTCCCGGGAGCAAAGTCGATGAACGACCTCGAAGCGCGCGTCGCCCGGCTCGAACTCCGGTTGCGGAATTGGAAGCGTCTGGCGATCGCCGCAGTGGGCGGTCTCGCCTGCCTGGCGTTCGTCGCCGCCGCGCCGGAGCAAGCCGCAGAAGACGCCGCGCCGGAGAAGCTCCGCGTCGAGAGCCTGACGGTCGGCGACCCGGAGAAGGCGCGGATCGAGATGACCACGCAGCCCGACGGATCGTTCCTGATCCTGTATGACGAGAACGGCAAGCAGCGGTGGCGGATCGCCGCGAAGGGCAAGGATCCGTACTGGCAACTCCGCGACCCCCGCGACCGGATCGTCCACAAGGTCCCGTAAAGACCGTCACGCGCGGAGGGGAAGAGGAACCCGGCCCACGCGGAGGAGCACAATGCAAGTCGGTCACTTCTCGCGCCGCTTCGCTTGAGGAGGCGGTCCAAGCGTCGGTCGATCTCGATACCAATCGTCGAAGGCGCTGCTCAGGACCGTCTCGATCCGCTTCGCCAGCATGGAATCGCTCGACACAACCCAGGTGTCCACCGTGTATTCCTTGTCGCCGACTTGCAAGGCGCGGCTTCGAATCGATGGTTGCGCCGGAGCGCCACTTCTCCACAGAGAAACGCTGATCCAGAGGTACGGCCGCGATGCGTCGACCGCCTCGGGAAACCTCTTGGCCGGCCAAACGGCATTATTGGTGAAATCGAGCCTGGCGCTCGCGAATCCCGAATCGTCCTGGTTGAAATCGGGCTCCACGTTCGCCGCACCGGTCAGGAGCGGATGATCCAAGGCCCGGACGTCGTGCCACGCACCGACCAATGCGTCACGCAATGAAGCCGGGCGGGGTTTCGCACCAGCGGTCGACACGACAATCAACGCGACCGAGCTGATCCGTTCCATGATCGTTGCTCCGTTCGGTGGGTCGTAAGGGGGCCGCCACCAGCGGCCCTCAATCCCGGGCGACCGATCGTGATGCGACTAGGGCAAGCGCTCTCGCCACTTTTCAGGATCACGCGATGTGTGAAAGACGCAATACACCGTGACTATCCCGTCAGCGTACTCATAGAAGACGGCATATGGAAATCGCCGGACAAGACCGCGTCGATAATCCTCGTGGACTTTCGCGTAGAGTTCCGGCATCCGGACGATCTGCTGGATGCGGGCGTTGAGGCAACTGAGAAACTCCTCTCCCAGCCCGACGCGCCGCTGCTCGTACCAAACATACGCCGCGACCAGATCCTCTTCCGCCTCCGGGGCGATCACAAGCTCAGCGGCCATGGCGGCTCCGAACCCGGCGCTGCACTTCGTCCCAGGAAAGACCGGAAGCGGGCTGGCTCTTCAAGTTCTTCTTGCGCCTGGCAAGCTCATCCTTCTGCCATTCGTGCACCGGAACATCGTCCGGGGACGCGGCCAGGTCGTCCCACAGATCCTCGACCAACTGAAGTTTCTCCGGTGGAGTCAGGTCGAACACGGAAACATCGTTCGGAACCATTGGCTACCTCGTTTCATGTTTTACGTATACCGCACCGCCCGATGCTCCTCCTCGAAGTACTCCGGCAGCAGCGTATCGACCTGGAGCAACCCCTTCCGCGTCAGCACGATCTCGTCGGCTTCGATTTCGAGATATCCCGCGGCGCGCTGATTTCGCAGCGGCTCCTCGAATTCCTCCAGCACGTCCACGCCGAACTTATCGCGGAACGGCCCCGTCGCGAGGCGACCTTCCTTCAGTTGCAGCGCGAACTCGCGGATCAGCAGTTGGTGCTGCGTCGGCGTCATCGCCCGGTTGATCGGCAGCTCGCCCGCGCTCACCGTGTCCATGTACTCCTCGATCGCGTCGAGGTTCTGGTAATGCACTCCCTGGAAGTGGCCGAACGACGAGACGCCGACCGCGAGCAGATCGCAGCCCCGCCACACGTTGTCGCGATACACGAAGTGGTCGGTGTCGAGGCTCTTGACCAGTTCGTTGCCGCTGGAAATCCGGTAGCCCTTCGGCAGCAGGTAGTCGAACGCCTCGCTGACCCAGCGGCGTTTCGTGGGCCAGCCGGCGATCGGCGAGGCGATCCCCAGTTCCTTCATCTCCCGCGAGATGACCGTGTTGTGCGGCAGTTCCATCTGGTAGATGGTGATGTTGTCCGGCTCCAGCGCGGCGGCCCGTTCGACGCACGCGGCCCAGTTCTCGTCGGTCTCGCCGATCATCCCGGCGATCAGGTCGATGTTGACCTGCGGAAAGCCGACCTGCTGGATCCAGCCGTAAGCCCGGTCGATCTCCGGCGAGAGATGCGCCCGGCCGTTTTCCTCCAGGATCTTGTCGTCGAAGTTCTCGACGCCGAGCGACACGCGGGTGACGCCGATCTCCTTGAGCGCCCGCACCTTGTCGAGACTCAAGGTCCCCGGCTCGCACTCGAAGGTGACTTCCTGGGCGGCGTCCCAGGAGATGTGTTCGTGCAGCCGGTCGCGCAGGGAGCGGAGTTGCTTCGCACTGAGATACGACGGCGTCCCACCGCCGAAGTAGACGAACTTCAACCCGCGGTCCCGCACGCCGGGCTGCGCGCTGAGCAACTCCACCTCGCGCGTGAGCGCCTGCGCGTAGTTCTCGATCGCCTGCGCGTTCTGGTTCGTATAGACGCGGAAATAACAGAACTTGCACCGCTTGCGGCAGAAGGGGATGTGCAGATACAGCCCCAGCGGCACGGAGCGGTCCGGCTCGCGGCCGAACGCCGCGAGCGCATCGGGAACCTGCTCGCCGGTCCACAGCGAGAACGGCGGGTAATTGGAGATGAAGTAACTGCCGACCTCGGTGGTCGTGGTCGTATCGGTCGCCATGAGTCGCCCCGTTCAATCAGGTTCTCGACGCAAAGACGCGAAGGCCGCAAAGAAGCGCAAAGTATTCGGAGAAAGCGAACACGCGAGTTCTGAACTCCGTGCCCGAGAGAATGCTATTGTCGATTTGGTGGAGCCGCCTTCGGCGCATCAAACACAAGCCGGATCCCAATGTATTCTTGGCGCCTGGCTGACTCGGTACTATAGGAGCGGCTCGTGATGCTGCCTCCACCGCGCACGGCGCGGACTCGGCTTGCGGCGAGAAACCGCGTCACGGACCGAAGACCCGAGTCCGGCACTTCGCGATCCAGTTCCTGCGAGCTCAGTTTGCCGCTCGTGACGTGCGGATTGCGTTTGCCGTCATTGCGATCGTAGTAATCGTAGGCGTACATGTCCGACGTCCACTGCAATGGTCCCGGCAGGTCGTCGGCCTTCAGCGTCCCGGCAGCGGCGAGCCGAGCGGCCACTTCCCACTGCGCCTCCGTCGGCAGTTCCATTCCACGCCACTCGGAGATTTCAATCGCATTGGACAAACGTGCCTTGAGAAACGGCTTGCCTCCCTCCTCAGCCGTCCGAAGCCGAGCAATTTGCTCCTCCACGGCGGCAACGATCCGTTTCAGTCGGCCCATCTCCTCGTCGGTGATCGTCGGCAACCATTTCGCCACGATCTCCTCATGGTCCAACTTCTTGGACTTGTCACGCGGGATTCGCAATGTGCGACCGTCGATACTTATTAGAAACACATTGTCAAGGTCCGACACATCCAGGATGTGGTTCCACTGAAAAGTGAAGGATGGCAACAAGACCGACATGCACAGAACTCGCACCTCTTCGCTGATCGCTTCGAGTCCGCCTTCGGCAATTTCGCCGGAGAACGACAAGAGCTGTGACAGGATGTATTTCGCGATCACCTCATTGGTCACAAGAGTCTCCGAAATGTAGTATGCATCCAGTTCCACGTTGATCGGTTTCGAGTGCTCGACCTCAGCCGAGCCGATCTCGTACCGCCCCGCCGGAACCAGCCGGAACCACAGTCCTGTTGCTTCGTCCTGGACGCGGTTCGGCAGTCCCGCCGTCGATCCCGCGGAGTCATCGATTCGACTGGAAAACGGAAGGACGGCAGCGATGCCACGCCCGTCGTCTGCGGCCCGAGTCGCAGTCGAAAGCAGAAGGAGGCCAAGCGCCACAAACAACTGCGCGAATGATGTCTTCATTCTTCTCTCCTGCCGGAGTGGGCCGATCACAGAAACGAATCGGTAATCAATAGCGTGCCCCGCTCCCCTGTCGGGTCCCGGCTAACCAGTCGGTGTTTCATTTCTTCCCGAAGCAATAGATATTTCCGCGGGCGCCTTCTGCTCCGATCACCAATACGCCTTCCCCCACGGCGGGGGAGGCGGTGACGCTGCGGCCGGCGTCGAACTTCCAGAGCTCTTTCCCCTCTGCCAGGCTGACCGCGTAGATGTTGCGGTCGTTCGAGCCGAAGAACACGCGGTCGCCCGCCACGACCGGCGAGCTGTCCACCTGCCCCTGCGTGGCGAACACCCACTTCCGCGCGCCGGTGTTCCGGTCGATGCAGTGCAGCCGCTTGTCGCGGCTGCCGGCGAGCACGGAATCGCCGATCACCGCGCACGAGGCGTGGTATGGGAACTCCTTCGCCGGGTCGCTGTACCGCCAGACGATCTTCTCGTTCTTCCAATCGACCGCGAGCACTTCGCCGCCGTAGTTGCCGACGTAAAGCATGTTCTCGACGACCGCCGGCGAAGCGATGAGGTAACTCCCGAGGTCGATGTCGCTGACTTCCTTCCCCTGGTCGATGTCGATCACGCGGAGATGGGCGTCGCAGCCGGCAACGAAGGTGTAGTTCTCGACGATGGCGGTCGAGCAGTTGACGCGGTCCTGCGTCTGGAACTTCCAGAGGAGCTTACCGGTCGCGGCGTCGAGGCAGTAGAGGTGCGTGTCGTGCGAGCCGAAGAGGACCTTCCCCTCGACGATCGAGGCGCAGCCGGCGACTTCGCCTTCGGTCTCGAACATCCAGCGGCGTTTGCCGGTGGCGCGGTCGACGGCGTGGAAGAAGCCGTCCTCGTCGCCGAGATAGATCGCATCGACCGTCGCGAGCGGGGCGGCCTTGAAGGCCGGGGCGAAGGCTTCGGGATCGTCGCCGTCGATCGAGCGGTATTTCCAGACTTCCTGGCCGGTGCGGCGGTCGAGGCACAGCAGGTCGCCGCCGATCGTGCCGACGTACACGTGCTCGCCGACGATCGCCGCGGTCGCGGCGACTCCGTGCTCGGTCTCGATCTTCCACAAGAGTTCGAGCTTCTCGGGGAGTTCGCTGGTGGCGACGCCGAGTTGGAGGTTTCCGTTGCGAAACGAGGGCCAGCTCGTGGGCGGGAGTTCGTTCGCTCGCCCCTCGCCGTTCGTAGTGACCGGCTTCAGCCGGTCGTTGCTCGCGAGTTCGGCGGAGACCGGCTGAAGCCGGTCACCACCAACCTGGTCCGGGACGAGCGGTTCGACCAGTTCCGCCGGACAGAGCGCCGGCTCGACGGTCTTCGAGGACGCATCGGCGCAACCGATCGCCAACGCCAGGATGGGCGACAGCGCCCGCGTGGCGAACCAGGCGATCATGATTCCCGCCGCGAATCGAGAACCGCGCATTCGTAAAGCTCCCGCAGCGATTCCGCATCGACCGGACGCGGGTTGAATCGGGCCGTCCATTGGGCGGCGGCCTGCTCCGCCATCGCGCCGCACGCCGACCGCTCGACCCCGCACTCCGCGAGCGACGCCGGCATCCCCGCGCGGGCCGCGAGCATCTCCAAATGCTCCGCGAGCAGCTCGGCGGCGGCGGGATCTTCCTCCGGGCATAAACCGGCGTCGGCGGCGAGCTTGGCATACAGCGCCGCGGCCGCCTCCTGATTGTAGCGGACGACGTGGGGCAACATCACCCCGATCGCCACGCCGTGGGTGACGCCGTACCGCGCGGAAAGCGGATTGGCGAGCGAGTGCGTCGCCCCGAGCATCGAGTTCTCGATGGCGGCCCCCGCAAGATGCGCCCCGAGCAACATCGCCCCCCGCGCCTCGCGGTCGAGCGGATCGTCGAGCACGCGGAGAAACGCCGACGACAGCAGCCGCCACGCCTGCCGGCTGAAGAGCTGCGAGACGGCGTTCCGCGCCGTGGTGACGAACGACTCGACGGCGTGGCTGAGCGCGTCGATCCCGGTCGCCGCGGTGACCGCCGGCGGCATGCTCAGCGTGAGCTCGGGATCGAGCAGGGCGACCTTGCAGGCGGCCTTCTTGTCGCCGCAGGCCATCTTCATGTGGGTTTCGGCATCGGCGATGACGGCGAACGACTGGGCCTCGCTGCCGGTGCCGGCGGTAGTGGGGACGGCGATCATGGGGAGCATCGGCCGGGTCGCCTTGCCGACGCCGCGGTAGTCGTGCATCCGCCCGCCGTTGCTGAGCAGGAAGTTGACCCCCTTCGCGCAGTCCATGCTGCTGCCGCCGCCCAGGCCGACGATCAGGTCGACGTTCGCCTCGCGGGCGACGGCGAGCGCGCGGTCCACGTCGGCGGTGGTGGGGTCGGGATGGACGTCGTCGTACACGACGACCTCCAGCCCGGCCCGCCTCAGCGCCTCGACGCCGTGCCGCTCGTGGCCGGCGCGGGCCAGCCCTTCGTCGGTGACGAGAAACACGCGGCGGGCGCCGTGCTCCAGCGCGAGCTCCCCGAGGCGATCGACCGTGCCGTTGCCGAACACGACCCGCGTGCGGGGCTGGTAGTCGAACGGCGGCAGGCGGTCGATCGCCGGGACCGACAGATCGTCTGCGCGCGGGTCGTGGGGCATCCGCCTGGTTCCGCTGGGGTGGGTGAAGCCGCGGGGGGAGGGCCGGTTGCGGGGGCGTCGAAAAGGGGGGGAGTTCTGCGGGAAACCGGGAAAATTCAACGCATCGAGGCAGTTGCATTCTAAGCGAGTGGGGGGCGGAAGGCAATTTCCTCGGGCCGCACGGCGGAATGCTCGGGGGGCCGGCCGGGTGAATTCCCCGGTGCTGCCGATGTCCCGGCGATCGCATACTGGTGCGCATCCGGCGGGAAAGCTCCCGCCTCTCGAACTCGTCGCGCGACGACCGATACGGAGGATTGACGATGCTTCGCCTGCCACATCTTGCCGCCTGCTCGTTGCTGTGCCTTGGATCGATTGGTTGCGATGCGGCGGACCGCACCGCGGCCGCCCAGAGACCAGGGCCGGTAATCACCGCAGCCGCCCCCGCCGTCGAGCGGGCAGTCTGCGTGCTGTACCCCATCGGCAACAGCGGCGTCACCGGCACGATCCACTTCACCCGGCAGTCGGACGGCGTCGCGATCACCGGCACGATCAGCGGACTCTCACCGGGCAAGCACGGGTTTCACGTCCACGAGTTCGGCGACCTGACCGACGGCGGAGCAGGCAAATCGGCCGGCGGCCACTTCAACCCCACCAACAAGCCGCACGGCCGTCCCGAGGACGCCGAGCGGCACGTGGGAGACCTGGGCAATGTCGTGGCCGACGAAAGCGGCCAGGCGACGATCAATCTGCGGGACCGCGTGATCCGGCTCGACGGCCCGCACTCGATCATCGGCCGCGGGCTCGTCGTGCACGTCGGCGAAGACAAGTTCACGCAGCCGGTCGGCGACGCGGGGGACCGGGCCGCCGTCGGCGTGATCGGCATCGCCGGTCCGCCGGCGAAGGAGTAG
>JBBDNU010000136.1:0-19517 GCA_040877365.1 Planctomycetales bacterium | reverse complement strand
GCCCGCTGGATGCCCGCCTTCGCGGGCATGACGGATCCGTCGCGGGCCCGCTGGATGCCCGCCTTCGCGGGCATGACGGATCATTCGCGGGCATGACGGATCCTTCGCGGGCATGACGGATCATTCGCGGGCATGACGGATCAGTGGCCATCCCGTTCGAGAACATGACCGGCCTCGGCGGTTTTCGCGGCGTCGGCTCGCCGCCGCGGCTGCAGAGGCCGGATCGACCGGGCGCGATAGGTCGCCTTCCCGTTGGGGTCGAGCTGCTCGTGGTCGACGCCTCCCTGAATCAAAACGATCGCGCCGTCCTCGATCTTGGCCCCGTCCCGGAGCGTCGGCAGGAGCATCGCGCCGTCCTCGAGCTTCGTCCCGTCGGGGAGCGTCGTCAGCAGCATCGCCCCGCCGAACTCGTCCTCGTCCCCCTTGGCCGAGTAGATGATGTGCCACGTGTCCGAGGCGGGATCGTAGTCCACCTGCCCCTTGAGCCAGGTGTAGCCCTCCTGGTCGTGTCCGAAGGGGTCCAGCTCGGCCTGTTCCGAAACGGTCGTCGCGGCGACGCGCGGGCGGCCCGCCGAGCCGGGATTCATGATCGGCGGCTGAAAGAAGTCATCCTCGGCGACGGAGGCGCCCCCCAAATCGGCCGCCGGCGACGAGTCCACGCGCGCCAGCGGCTCTTCCACCGGCTCGCTGCGGCTCGCGGCGCCGCCGAACGGCGATTGCAGCCCGTCGTCGTCGCGGGGGGGGCGCCGGGCCCCGGGGGGAGGCTGCAAGTCTCCCGGATCGCGCGTGCCGCGCGCGTCGCGCGGATCGCGGGGGTCGGGGACGAGGTTGGTTCCGGGCTGGGGGCCCAAGTCGCGATTCGGATCGAACCGCGGGGCGTCACCCCCCTCGATGGGCTGCGGGTACGGCGCGGCGGTCGGGGGGAGCGTCATCGCCGGGCCGATCGTCGGCGCTCCGAGCGCGGGTGGCGGCGGATACGTGCCGCCGGGATAGACCGCGCCGCCGGAGGGGACGGCGTATCCGGGATAGCCGTAATTTCCGTAATCGGGGGCCGCGCAGCCGATCGCGGCCGCCGCCAGGCAGCCGCACGAACAAAACAGCCACGGAAGGGAACGGTTCGGCATGAGACGGGTCCTCTCGAGCCAGAATCGCGGGTGGATGCGGGGAGGCGGGATTGTAAGGATCGGCCGGAACGTGTCCAGACCGAAACGGCGGGGGCGGCGATCAGCGGGCGGCGGCCGCCAGCATGTTTTTCGTGATCGATTGTTTCGATTCGAAGAAGCCGGCCCAGGGATCCCGCTGGAGCGAGCTCAACCGTCGCGGCAGGTTGCGGACGGAGTATTGGTTCGGCGCGAGGTCGGTCGAAAGCTCGTCCCACCGCAGCGGGGCCGCGACCGGGGCGCCGGGCCGGGCCCGCGTGGAGTAGGATGCGACCGCCGTGGCGCCGCGGCCGTTGCGGAGATAGTCGACGAAGATCTTTCCCTTGCGCCGGGCCTTGCTCAGCGTGGCGATGTAGCGGTCGGGAAAGTCGAGGGCCAATCCGACGGCGATCGCCTGCGCGAAGCCCTTGGCGTCGTCCCAGCTCGTGCGGCGGGCGAAGGGGACGACGACGTGCAGCCCCTTCCCGCCGGAGGTCCGCAGGAAGGACTCCAATCCGATCTCGTCGAGCCGCTCCTTCACGTCGCGGGCGCCCCGCACGACGTCGTCCCAGCCGGTCCCTTCGCCGGGATCGAGGTCGAACACGAGGCGGTCGGGGCGCTCGATGTTGTCGGCCCGCGCGCCCCACGGGTGCATCTCGAGCACTCCGAGCTGGACGAGCGAAATCAGCCCCGGCAGGTCGTCCACGACGACGTAGGTGCGGGTTTCGCGCTTCTCCCGAATCTTCACGCCCCGCAGTGTGGCGGGCATCGCCTCGGTGAGGTGCTTCTGGTAGAAGCACTGCGCCTGCCGCCCCTGCGGGCAGCGGACAAGCGTCAGCGGGCGGTCCGCGACGTGCGGGAGGATCCAGTCGGCGACCGTCTCGTAATAGCGCGCGAGTTCGAGCTTGGTGATCCCCTGGTCGGGATAGAGCACGCGGTCCGGGTTCGACAGCCGCACTCCGGCGACCTCGGCGTCGTCCGACTTGCCCCCGCTGCGCTTGGGCAATTTGGCGGCGGCCGTTCCGCTTGCGGTTTCGCGGGCCTTCTTCCCGCCGCGAAACGCGGCCTGCGGTTTCTCGCGCACGACTTCCTCCGGCGGCTTGTCTTCCCGCAGGCCTTGGAACGACGGGTGCCGGAGGATGCCGTCTTCCGTCCATTCGCTGAATTCGACCTCGGCGACGAGCCGCGGCTCGACCCACGTCGCTCCGCGTTGCTTCGCCTCGGGGGGCGGGTCGTGGAAGGGAGAATGGTCGGTCGCGATCCGTTTCAGCTCGGCGGCGATCGACTTGAGCGACTGGGAGTCGAAGCCGGTCCCCACGCGGCCGCAGTAGGTCAACTTCTTGCCGTCGTACACGCCGAGCAGCAGCGAGCCGAAGCCGGTCCGCGAGCCGCTCGGCCGGGTGTATCCGCCGACGACGAACTCCTGCCGGTTGAGGCACTTGATCTTCAGCCAGTCGTGCGTCCGCCGCGATCGATAGGGGCTGTCGGCCCGCTTGGAAACGATCCCCTCCATCGCGGAGCGGCAGGAGTGCTCGACGACCGCCGGGCCTTGCCCGCGGATGTGGTCGCTGTAGCGGAGCACTCCCGCGTTTTCCGGGTTGATCGAGAGGACCAGCCGCGCGAGCAATTCCTTGCGGCTTTCGAGCGGCGCGGCGGTGAGGTCGTGGCCGCCGCAATGCGGGAGATCGAACGCATAGTACACGAGTTGCCCGTCGCGGCCGCGCTGGAGCCAGTTCTGCAGCTTCTGGAAGTCGGTCGTGCCATCGTTTCTCATCGCGACGACTTCGCCGTCGACGATCGCCCGCTCGACGGGCAATTGTTCGACGGCGGCCGCGACGCTGGGAAATCGCTCCGTCCAGTCGTTTCCGCGGCGGGTCAGGAGCCGGGCGTGGCCGTCCTCCAGAAACGCGAGGATGCGGTAGCCGTCGAACTTGAGCTCGTGCAGCCAGTCGTCGCCGTCGGGGACGTCGCGGGTGAGCGTGGCGAGCTCGGGCTTCAACGTGCCGGGCTGACGGGCCTTCTTCGCCCGCGGAAGTGCCCCGATGTTCCATTCGCCCTTGGATACGTCGCGGGCGGTCCCTTTCCGCTTGCCGGTTTCGCGGCGCGGGCGTTTCTTCTTCACCGCCGAGGCTTCCCCGTCGCTCGTCCAGACGCGATCGGCGTCGCGGGCGATCTGATCGAGGTCGCGGCCCGTGAGCACGCTCTGCGGCTGCTGTTCGAGCAGGTCGTCCTTGCGGCCCGGGCGGGCTTCGTCGTCCTTGCGCTTGATGAGCAGCCAGTTCTTGCCGTCTTCGCCGGCTTTGCCTCCCATCCGCACGAGCGACCAGCCGCCGTGCAGCTTCTCGCCGTGCAGTTGGAACCGCAGGCGGCCTTTTTCATAGTCGCGGCGCGGGTCCCCTTCCGGCTCCCACTGGCCGTGGTCCCAGACCATCACGGTCCCGCCGCCGTATTCCCCCTCGGGGATGACCCCCTCGAAGGAGGCGTAGTCGATGGGGTGGTCCTCGACGTGAACGGCGAGGGCCTTCGCGGCGGGATCCAGGTGCGGCCCCTTGGGCACCGCCCAGCTCTTGAGCACGCCGTCCAGCTCGAGCCGGAAATCGTAGTGCAGCCGACGGGCGGCGTGCTTCTGCACGACGAACATCCGCCCCGGCGCGGTCTGTGTCCGCTGCGCTCCGGACGGCTCGGGCGTCCGGCCGAAATGCCGTTTCTGCTTGTATTCGGCGAGACCCATGGACCCTCGACCGATCGAATCAGCCGGCGGACTTGCGTTTGGGCTTCGGCGTGCGGCGGGCGACCGAATTCTTCCGCGGGGCCCTCGCGGCGGTCTTGCCCTTCGAGGTCCGCTCGACGCTCTGCTTGAGGACGCTCATGAAGTTGATCGTCGCCTCTTCCTCCGGTTCCTCTTCCACCTCCGGCTCGGGCACGTCCTTCGTCTGCCCGGACTTGATCTTCTTCTCGATCAGCTTCATCAGCGCGTCGCGGTACTCGTCGTGATAGTCCTCGGGAGACCAGTCAGCCGTCATTCCCTCGATGAGTTGGGCGGCGAGGTCGATCTCCTTCGCCGTGACCTTGTACTTCTTGAGGTCCTTGCCGGGGACGTCGTAGTCCTCGATCGCGCGGAGCTCCTGGGGATAACGGAGCAGTTCGAGAATCAGCGCGTGCTCCTGCGGGACCAGGGCCGAAAGGTATTGCCGCGCGCGGATCACGACGCCGGCGAGTCCCACGCGGCCGGTCTTCGCCATCGCCTCGCGGAGCAACACGTATCCTTTCTCGCCCCCCTTGGCGGGGACGAGATAGTAGGGCCGCTCGAAGTAAACCGGTTCGATGTCCGCGAGATCGACGAACTGGTCGATCTCGATCGTGCGGGTCAGCTCGGGAGAGGCGCTCGCCAGCTCCCGCTCGGAGAGGAGGACGTACTTCTCGTCGTCGTATTCATAACCCTTGACGATGTTCCCCCAGGGGACCTCTTCGCCGGTCGCTTCGTTGACCCGCTCGTAGCGGACGCGCTTCGCGTTGCGGCTGTCGATGAGCTTGAAGCTCACATCGCTCCGCTGCTCGGCGGAGTAAAGCGTGACCGGCACGTTGACCAGTCCAAAGGAGATCTGCCCTTTCCAGATGGGGCGGGCCATGGCTGCCTCCGATCCTTGCCGACCTCACCCGCCTCTCCGCGGCGCGAAGTCCACGAGAACCGGCCCGACGGGGGGAGGGAATCGATGAAGCGTGCAGCTTCCGTGCCGACCGCGGCGGGCGCCCAGCCGGCCGCCGCTTCCAGCGGTGAAGAAGCGGACAGGGCGATTCTCCCTGGCTTGCGCTGCGGGCAGGTATCGGCTCGGCGATGTGCTCGGGACCGGCCAACCCAATGCTCGACGGGCGGATTGGTTCCCGGCCAACGTGGTCGCCTCGCGGTCACACCCGGCCGGCAAGAATGATCTATTTCGGATTATTCATGCGGCTCGAACAACGGGATACGATGTTCGCGCCGCTTTGGATTCCCGCCTGCGCGGGAATGACGAGAAGCGGGCCGCATGAATCATGCGGGCTGCCGGGCCGTCGGCTCCGGCTTCGAATCGGGAAAGAACAGCGGCTGTCCGAAGCGCTCCACGCCGAAGCGGCCGATGGCGCTCCGGGCCTCTTCGGAAGTCAGAAAGTCGGCGAACCGCCGTGCCGCGTCGTGCCGGACGTGCGGGTGCTTGGCCGGGTTGACGCGAATCACCGTGTAGTCGTTCCGCAGCAGCTTGTCCCCTTCGCAGACCACGACCACATCCAGTCCGGGGCGTTGGGCCAGAAAGGTTCCGCGGTCGGCGAGCGTGTAGGCCCGCTTCTCACTCGCCATCCGCAGCGTCTGCCCCATTCCGGTCCCGGCCACGAGATACCAAGCGGCCTTCGGCTCGATCCCCACGGTCGCCCACAGGTGCATTCGTCGGCGTGACCCAATGGCCGAGGCGGGATTCGAACCCGCACGTCCCGTTCGGGACACGGGATTTTAAGTCCCGTGCGTCTGCCAGTTCCGCCACCCGGCCAAAGTGTTCATTCGGTCGGAACCATGGCGAGATCCAGTCTATCAGGCCCGCGCAGTTCCTCAAAGACCCACGCGCTCGGCAGCTGAAGCTCATCCTCCATTCGACCAGAATCATCAACGGAAGGATGGCGCCGCGGCGCGTTCCAATCGAATCTGCCGCTCCGCGTCTGCGAGCCCACGCCGAAAACCGGTGCGGCCCCCCGCCAGAATCGCCGCTCCGACGGCCGCTTCCTCTCGATGCCGGGGGAGCCAGACTTCCTTCCCGAACGTGCGGGCGATGATTCGAGCAAGCAGCGGGTTCTTGCGCAGCCCGTTGCCGGAGCCGATGATCCGCTCAAACCGTGTCGGCCGGCTTTCCCCCGCTTCCATCCACAACGATCGGAAGCCTTCCGCGATTCCCGTCAAGACCGCGCGGGCCGCGTTTCCCGGAGTGAAGTTCTCCGCATCGACTCCGGCGAATGTCCCTCGCACATCCGGGCGCTGCCGCGTGCCGCGGAACAGCGGCTCGCACCGGAGGCCGCCGCAGTCCTCCGGGGCGGCTTCCGCCAGCTCGTCGAAGTGGGCGAAGATCGCCTCCGCGTCGACCGCGCCGCCGAATTCGGCGAGCCACTTCGCGACCGTCCGTCCCATCCACGCGTAAGCGTCTCCGCCGACAAGGCCCGCGCCCACGAGCAGGAACCGGTCTGGAGGCAACGGCCGGGTGTCCATCCCCGCGGCGCGCACGAAATCCGCGACCGGCCAACTGATCTGCCCGCCGGTCCCCACGTTGATGTTGACCGACGGATCGCCGAACGGCACGCACCCCAGAAACGCCGCCTGGTTGTCTCCCACCGAGTTGCAGACCGGCAGTCCTTCCGGCAGTCCGACGGCGCGAGCAATGTCGCGACGGAGCCGGCCGATCGGTTCGCCGCTGGGCGACACCCGCGGGAACAGCGCCGCATCGAGTTCCCCGGCTTCGATCAATTCGTGGCTCCAGGTTCCGTCGCGCACGTCGAACGCGCCGGTCGAGGCCGCATGAGTGGGATCGGTGACGATCGGCCCCCCGCACAGTTCCGCCGCGATCCAGTCCGCGGCGCACGCCGCGATCGCCGCACCGGAGGGCATTTCCCCCTGCCCGATCAACGTGAACAGCGTGACGGCGAGGTATCCGGCGGAGGGCTGGCAGCCCGTCCCTTCGAACCCGCCGGTCGGGCAGCGTTCGCGGAACTCCTCGAGCCACGTGCGGCCGGTGGGCGAGACCTGCGTCGCTCGGCGGTCTTGCCACGTGATGAGGTTCGACAGCGGCCGCCGCCGAGCATCGACGAGGAGCCCGCCGTGCATCTGGCCCGTGAGGCCCAGGCAGTGCGGCGACTCGGTGAGCCGACTGGCCAGTTCGCGAAGAACCTCGATCGCGATCTCGCGCAGTCGCCGTGGGTTCTGTTCGGCACACCCCGCGGGTCGCCCGCCGACCGACGCGTCGTTTGAGCGCGAGACCGCCGTCACGCCGCCGTCGCGCGAAACCGAGGCCGCCGAAATGGACGTCGTGCCAATATCCAAACCGACCGCGACGGACATTGAAAATCCCGTGCGTCTGGCAGTTCCATCACCCGAAGCGGGGCCTGCCGCGCGGGCCATGCTATCGCATTCCGGCCCGGCAGGTCCACAACGCTAATTCCATTGTGCGACGCCGGCGACCGCCCGCGACAGTTGGCGTTGCAGCGATTCCTTCTCGTCCGGGGGGCAGCAGCCGAGGCAGGAACGGAGCAGGTCGATCGCCGAGCCGGGCCTCTCCGCCCGCAACGAGATCAGCGCCAGGTCGCGGCGTGCGGCGTAGGAAGCGGGCTGCAGGACGGTCAGGCGGTGCTGGACCATCCAGGCCGCCGGCCAGTTCTCCTGCCGGGAATAGAGCGCCTTCAGGTTGTTTAGCATCCGCAGCACGACCTCCCGCGAATGGGCCGGGCGGAGGGTCGCCCGGAGATCCTCGGCGGGAAGCCCGGTGAGCGAGCCGAGCCAGGCGAGGCATTCCCCGCGGGTCATGATCCGCCCGCCGTCAGAGGCGTCGATGAACAGCGGCCCGTCGATCGATTCATAGCGGGTGAGGAAGTGCATCGGGGCCGAAACCCCTTTCAATTCGATTCCCAGCCGCTCCGCCACCGCCATGTACAGGATCGAGAGACTGATCGGGATGCCGCGGCCCGTCTCGACGACGCGGTGCAGAAAACTCGCGTCCGGGTCGTCGTAAGCCGATGCGTCGCCACGGATTCCGTGCACTTCCCCGAGACAGCGGGCCAGCTCCTGGAGGATTTCCCGGTCATCCACGGCGTGGGCGGCCGCCGGGGCCAGTTCCATCGCCCGGGCCTCGATCCAGGCCAGAGTGTCGGCGAAGTCGAGGTCGGGATAGGCGTCGCGGGCCAACTCGAGCGCGGCGAGTGTGAGATCCACGTCGATCCGCCGCGTCAGCAGCTTCAGGAACTCGGTGTCGCAGCCGAAATCGCTGTCCGTCGGCATCCTGCTGGGCCCCAGAAGTGGAATTCGATGTTCCGACTGGGATTCTATTCGGCGGGCGGATCGGCGACAATCGCGTTTTCACGCCGCAGGAGATCGCCCCGGGCAATGTGCACGAAGCTCGAACTCTCGATCCCGCGCCTGCTCGACGGCATCGACCATCGCGTGGGCGGCGCGGGCCGGCTATCCGAGATGAACGCCGCCTTCTCCGGCGACGACCGGCCCGTTGTCCCGGTGGATCCGGGACGCGGTTTCGCATGATGCTTCCGCCTCCGGCAGCCGGGCGGCGCCGGCCACGGCGAGCAGCACGCAGGGGACGAACGCCAGAAACGCCTGCTGCGGCGCGCCGTAACGTTCACAGACACTGAGCAGCCCGGCGCCGATCGTGCCGCTCAGCCCGAAGGACAGCCCCATCGTCAGCGACGCCGCGACCCCCGCCGCGTGCGGGAAGTGCCGCTGGGCGAAGGTCAGCATCACCGGCGTCGTCCCCCACATCAACAGGCCGGTGGGGACCAGCAGCGCGAGCAGCAGCCACAACGGGCAGCCGGGGTAGCCCAGCGCCAACAGCAGCGGCACGCCCAATGCCGGGCACCAGATCATGAAGGCCTTCTCTCGGCCGGCGGGAAACCGATAGGCCATCAGGAACATGCCGAACCCCCCGGCGAGCAGAAACAGCGCCTGCGTCCAGCCGATGAACTCGACCGACTTTCCGTGTTGCGTGAGTGTGAAGGCGAGCACTTTGTTCATCGCCATGTTCGGTACCAGCCGCAGCGAGCAGACGAGCCAGATGGCGGCCGCCAGCCCCCATTTGCCGCGGAGCGCATCGCGCAGCGAACGCCGCGGCGGGTGCGATTCCGGGCGGGGTCGGGCCGCGACGCCGCGCTCTCCCAATGCGAACAATCCGATCGCCAGGGCGACGATCACCGGGCCGACGAACGCCAGCCCGGCGAGGCCGAACCGCGCGACCACCGTCCCGCTCAACACCGGACCGAGTCCCAGCCCGAGCGTTCCCCCCAGCAGAAAGACCGAGGTGGCGCGGGTCCGCTCGGCGGGGAGCATCTGCCCGGCGGTGACGGCCGCCTCGGGATGAAACGCGCCGATCCCCAGCCCGCCCAGAATCAGCAGCCCGCACAACACCGCCGGGTGCGACGCGAACCCCACCAGCGACATGCAGCACGCGGCGACCACCGGGCCCAGCCACAGGAGATACCGCGCCGCGAACCGGTCGCGGTGCCAGCCGAACACCGCCTGGCTGAACGACGACGAGCAGGTTTGCACGGCGAGCACCGCGAACAGCGCGAGCTCCCCCAGCCGGTACACGTCCCGCAGCTCCCCCCACAGCGGCTCGATCAGGTTCGCGCAGGTGTCCACGAGCAGGTGGATCAGCGCGAGGCACAGCAGCGGAGCGTAGCGGGACATCGCGCGGGGTTCAGGTGGGGCCGGGTGACTTGGAAATGTTCATGTCGATCGACGAGCCCGACGCGCCAGTTTTGATGTTGCGCCATTTCGTCAGTGGCGACGCCGTCATTCCCGCGGAGGCGGGAATCCAGTGCCTTCGCCCCTCCGCGCAACTGCTGGATGCCCGCCCCCGCCTTGGCTGGGGGCAGGAGTCGAAAACAGCGCAACATCATCGCGGCGAACACGAATCGCGACAAGCCCCGGCGAGCGCGGTACACTGCGCCGCGATGGATGCCGCCCGGTTGCAATTCGACTCGACGAGCGAAGCGGACACCGCCGCGCTGGGGCGGGCGTTCGCGGCGGCGCTCGAGCCGGGGGTTTGCGTGGCGCTCGTCGGAGAACTCGGGGCGGGGAAGACGCGGTTCGTGCAGGCGGTCGCGGCCGGGATGGGGGTCGACCGCGATCAGGTCGCCAGCCCGACGTTCGTGCTGATCCACGAATACCGGGGACGCATCCCGCTGTACCACTTCGACGCGTACCGCCTCAAGGACACCGACGAGTTTCTGGAACTGGGGGCTGAGGAGTTGCTGGAAAGCGCGGGGGTGTGCCTGATCGAATGGGCCGACCGCGTGGCCGCGGTCCTTCCCCCCGACCGCGTGACGATCGAGATCGATGCCACAGGTCCGACATCGCGACGGTTCGTGTTCGGCGCAAGAGGCGAGCGGTCGCGCGGCGTGATCGAGCGGCTGACACGGACGGTCGGCAGTGGACAACAGGCAGAATAGCATGTCGAAACCGCACGCCGCGCCGGTCGTTCGGCCGCGCGGCGATCCGCTGGACGGCGCGGCCGTGCGTGGCCGATGGAAGAACGGGCGCGGGACCGGGTTCGGGAAGCGGGCGATCGCGCTCTTCACGGTCCGTCGGGCCGGTGGCCGGATGCGATCCGGTCGAGCCGGTCGTGGGGGCCGCGTCGAATTTTCCTGTGGGAGGGGCGAGACATGTCGCTGCGTTCCTGCTGCGCGATCACGCTGGTGTTCGCCGGAATGGCGGCCCTGTCCGGCGTCGCGTGCCGCGCGGCCGAGCTATACGTGGACAACGCCTGGGGCCGGGACGGCTACAGCGGCCGGAGCCCGCGTCCCACCGGGCGGCTCGACGGGCCGGTGCGGACGATCCAGCGGGCGATCGACCTCGCGCAGCGGGGAGACCGGATCATCGTCGCCGACACCGGCGTCCCCTATTTCGAATCGCTCAGCCTGACCGGCGATCGCCACAGCGGGTTCGAGGGGGCCGAGCTGACGATTCTGGGCAACGGCGCCACGGTCAGCGGGGCGCGGCTCGTGCCTCCCGCCGCTTGGGGCTACCGCGGCGAGAACCTGTGGTCCTTCACGCCGTTCCGCAAGGGGCACTATCTGCTGCTGCTCGACGGCC
Organism: Planctomycetales bacterium; assembly: GCA_040877365.1. GTDB lineage: Bacteria > Planctomycetota > Planctomycetia > Planctomycetales > Planctomycetaceae > JBBDNT01. The sequence goes on along the minus strand of JBBDNU010000136.1, from coordinate 8,549 downwards.
GTCCCGTCCCGGAGGTCGCCGTGCCGTCCGACGCGCCCGCTCCCCCCGACTTGCCCGAAGGCCACTGGTGCGCGTGGCGAGGGACGATCCACTACCGCTCCGGCGAGCTCGAGGATCCCCGCGAGCGCGGGTTCGCCTTCGGGTACGAGGGAGTGGGGCTGTCGCTGTACGACGTGCGGCACGTCGTCGTCCGCGACTTGACCTTCGAGCACTTCCGGCAGGACGGCGTCCACGCGCACGACCTCTGCCGCGACGTGTCGCTGATCGACGTGACCAGCCGCGAGAACGGCCGGGCGGGGGTCGCCGTGGGCGGGACGGCGACGGTGCGGGTCCTCGGCTGCCGGTTCGCGGGCAACCGGCTGCACGACGTGCTGATCCGCGAGCAAGGCCAGGCGGCGATCGAGGAGAGCGAGTTGGAGAAGCCGCCGACGGTGATCGACTGAAGCGCTGGATGCCCGCCTTCGCGGGCATGACGGCCACGTCAGTCGTCGCGCTTCACGTTCATCTCGGCCTGCGCGGTTTCGGCGAGCTCCCGCTCGACCCGTTCCTCCTCGAGCTCCGCCTGCGCGCCGATCTGCCCGAGCTTCAGCCCGGAGCGGTTCAGGTAGTACAGTCCGACCAGCGTGACGGGGACGTACTGCACGATCTGGAAGTAAATCGAGGCGGCGACGGCCTCCGCGCGGGCGATGCCGAACGGGGCGAGGCTGATCAAAAATGCCCCCTGCACCACGCCGAAGAATCCTGGCGAGGAAGGGATCGTCACCGCGACCGCCGTTCCCGCGACGACGACGAACGCCGCCAGCGGCGACTCCTCGATGCCGAAGCTCCGCAGCGAGAGGTGCACGAAGCCCCCCACCAGGAACCACTGCGCGATCGAGGTCGCGACGACCCCCGCCGCCAGCTTCGGGCGCCGCATCGACGCCAAGCCCGCCGCCCCTTCCTCGAGCATTCCCGCCAGCCGGAGCTTCAGTCCGCGGGGCAACAGCGGCACGCGGTCCAGGCACCACTCGGCGAACCGCACGAACGGCCGCGTCCAGAAGATGTAGACCGCCAGCACCGCGAGCAGGACCGCGACGACGCCCAGCGTCCCCGGCACGTACCGCCGGAACGCCTCCGGCGGGTTCGGCAACAACACGAGGCTGACCCCCAGGAACAGCAGGATCGAGAGCACGTCGAACATCCGCTCGAGGACCAGGCTCGTCAGCACGGCGCTCCGCGACAGCTTGTGGTCCCGCGCGAAGACGTACATCCGCACGAACTCCCCGAGATGCGCCGGGAGCACGTTGTTCCCCATGAACCCGATCATCATCGCCGGCGCGACCTCCCGCGTGCGGAACGCGCGGATCGGCCGCAGCAGCAGCCGCCAGCGGACCGCCTTCAGCCAGAAGAACAGGAACAGCAGGAACAGGAACAGCGGCAGCGTGGCGTAGTTCGCCTGCCGAAAGCTCGAACCCATCTGCCGCCAATCGTCCGCGCCGAAGCCCCAGAAGGCGGCGGCGAGACAGACCGCCGTCACCACCAGCCCGACGGCCAGCTTGATGAACAGACTGCGGGAAATGGCGAGGACTCCTGGCGCTGGGGGATCCGGCGAGGCAGGGAAAGTAGTGAATCCACCCGCCGCCTGCAATCCCGGAGCGCGGGACCATGTCGAGATCTCGAGATGGGCGGACGTCTATGACACTCCAAGGGACGCCGGGACGGCCCGCAAGATGCCGGCGGGAGGTTTCCCGCCGGCTGTCCGCGCTCCACCGGCGAATTCTCTTGCCAGCCCGCCCGCCTCCGGGTATCGTGCTCCGCATTGGAGGTTCCGGCGCGGCCGGAACGACGGGCCGCGGAGGCCCGTCCCCGGAAGGATTCCGGCAGCGGCCGCGCTCTTTCGCCACGGAAGGAGGGCTCAAGGATGAGCCGTTTGAGCGTGTACTGGCCCGACGCGGCCGAGCGTGACGACGTTCCCTACGGTCCCGACGGGGAACCGCTGATCCTGTCGTTCTGCCGGGCCGCGCTCCGCGCCCGGCGGGCCGGGACGAACCCCGCGCTGCTCCGCGCCCGGGCGCTGCACCGCAACCGCTGTTGTCCGGAGTGCGAGCACCCGGTCGTCCGGCCGCTCGAGGCGGAGGACGCCTTCATCGGTCGCAGCCGCCTGCCGGTCCCCGGCACGGCGACGCTCGTCGGCTTCCGCTGCGAACGCTGCGAGGCCGAATGGCGGGCGTAGGCCGATTCCGCCGGACTGGTTCTCGACGAGCGGCAAGGCGGGCGTCGTAGTACGGGCTTAAGCCCGTACTACGACGCCCACGCCCACGCCCCCGCGAGAATTCGTGCACGCTGCGAAAACCGAGTCGTTCGCGGCATGAAGGAAATCACCGGCCGGGTTCCGCCCCCTGATTGATCCGCCGCAGGTATTCCTCGTAGGCCTGGCGGTATTCGGGGGCGGGGATGGCTTGCCGGGGGGCGAAGCCCTCGGTGTCGCGGCGGCGGACCCCTTCGCCCGTGCGCCGTTCCGCGGTCGATTTCAAGTCGAGACCGCGGAGCATCTCCTCGAAGCGGACGCGCTGCCGGCGGAGTTCGGGGGAGTCGTCGGGCGACTCGTCGGCGAGCAGCGGTTTGCGGCGCTCGATGAAATTGCGGATCTGCTCGTCGCTCCAGCCGAGCTTCTTCTTGAGTTCCTCGTCCACCTCGCCGCGGGCAAGCTGCTCTTCGAGCCGTTGGAGGACCAGTTCGGCCGCCTTCCGGTTGTATTCGAGGTTCGCCTCCTCGGGCCGGAACGGAGGCCCCGCGCCGGCGGGCGGATCGCCGGCATCGGCGCCGGGGACGCCGCCGCTGCCGCCTCCCACCGGACCTTCCCGATCGTGCCCCGCGGGTGAGCCGCCCCGCGCGACGGTCGTCGCGCCCGGGGTTCCCTCGCGATCCGACGGCTCGCCGGCGCCGGGTTGTCCCCTTTGCGGAACACCGTCCGCCGTCCCCGCTTGCGGTTTCGCCCCCGCGCCGGGATCGCCCTGCTTCGGAGCGCCCGGCTGCTCGCCCGGTTGACCCGGCCGCTGCTGGCCGGAGTCGCTCTCCGCTTCCGCGCCGCGAGGCGTTCCGGGTTTCCCGGAATCGGCGCTCCCCTCGGGAGAAGTCGGTCCATCGCCGGTCGGAGCGCCCTCCCGCGGACGTCGGCCGACCGGATCGGTCGCGCCGCTGTCCGCCGGCGGTTCGTTGTTGTTGGACGGCTCGGCGCCCGCCTCGCGGGTGCCGCTCTTCGTCCGGACGTCTTCGTTCGGGCCCGGCGCGCCGGTTCCCTGGCGCGTGTCGGCGGGGGGGCGCTGATCGTCGCCGTGGTTCGGCCGGAATTCCGGGGCCTCGTCTCCCTGGCGCTGGAGCGGTTTTTTCGCCTGGACCGGATCCGCTTCGGGATCGCCTCCGGGAGTGGCGGGGCCTTGTTCGTTTCCGCTCGCGGTGCCGGGGGTCGCCCCTTCGTCGGAGGCCGCGGGCTGAGTGCCGCCTTCCGGATCCTTTTCGCCGCCCCCACTCCGATTGGGCGGATCCACGTTTTCGCTCTTCGGCTGCGGGGCGTCCGCGCCGCCGGCGCCGCCCGGCGGCTGCGTCGGTTCTCCCTGGGCCTCATTGCCCGGTCCAGCGGCCCCTTCGGGCGGGGCCTGATTGGAACCGGTCCCCTCGGGTTCGTCGCCGGAGTTCGCCGCGCGCCCCGGCGACGGCTGACCGTCTTTCGGCGCGCCGGCATCGGAGGCGGCGCCCGGCTCCGCGCCGGGCTCCGCGCCGGGCGGCGATTCGCCTCCGCGATCGGTGGCAGGCGATGGGCCATCGCCCGGCTGTTTGACCGGTGCGGCTGACGGGTCGCCCGCGTTCGGTTGCCGCGCATCGGGCGGACCGGGCTTTACGCCCCCAGGCGCGTCGCGGTCCTGCGCCGCGGGTTCCGGTTCGGGCCGGCCGTCGGCGGTCGCGGGATCCTTCCGACGTTCCTGGTCGCGCAGATGGTCGAACGCCCGCGCGACGGCGCGGTCGTCTTCCTGTCCGCCGGGCTGCAACGGAGCGGGTTGCCGCGACGCTCCCTCATCGGCCGCACTCTCTTGTCCGGCTGGATCGCCGTCCTGTGGCGGCGCGCCCGGCCGCGGTTGCTCCCCGTCCTGCCGGGCCCCGTTCGCCCCCGCTTGCGGTTTCACGTCCGCCGCGCCGGCGTTCGGCTCGCGCCGATCGCCGGGGTCTCCCTCCCGGCCCTGCGCGGGGTCGCCGCCTTCGGCGCCGGGTTGCTCGGGGCGCTGATCGGCCTCGGGATCCCCCGCGGCGCGCCCGCCTTCGGCTTGCGCTTCGTTCCCCGCCTGGTCGCCGTCGCCGGCGTCCCGCCGGGCCTCGTCGAGGCGCTCCTGCTGCCGGCGGCGGACTTCGTCGCGCTGCTGCTGTTGTCGCTCGGGCGTGAGCTGCTCCTCGGTGATGCGGATTCTCCGCCATTCGGAGAACGTCGCCTGGCCGAGCTCCGGCTTGTTGTCGCGGGCCTCGAAGCGGTACTCGAGCACGTCCCCCGGCCGCAGGTCGAGCGGCAGCTTCTCGATCTCGAGGACGTGCGCGTAATGGTCGGTCTTCCCGTGCCGGGCGAGCGCCCGGTCGAGCGGGAGTTCCTTGCCGTCGTGCCGCAATCGCAGGCTCACCGAGCGGATGGCGAAGTCGTCGCGGGCCTCGGCGACGAGCGGGACCGTCCCCTGCGCCGCGCTGGCCAGTTCTTCCAACTGCGGCTCGACGATGCGCAACTCCGGCGGCCCGTCCGGGCGGACGTGGAACGGGTGGACGATCGGCGAGGGGTCCCGCTCGCCCTTCGGCGTTTGGACTTGAATGCGATAGAACCGCGGGCTGCGGGGCTGCATGTCGATCGGCCGCAGCTCGAGCGCCCACTCGTGGCGGAGCGACGTGCCGCTCACTTCCTGGAAGCGCAGCTCCTCGCCGCGGTGCGTGAAGCGCTCGTCGTCGGAGAACTCGATCCACGCCTTCTCCACCGGGACGTTCGTCGTGGCGGCGAGGGTGACCCGCGTCCCTTCCCAGGCCTCGATGCGCGGGTCTTCGCTCGCGCGCGGGGCGAGTCCCATGTAGGCGGGATAGTCGTAGGCGACGCGCGTCACGGCGGCCGAGGGGGGCTGCAACACCGCGACGCGGTACTCGTCGGAGCGGCCGTCCCCCGCCTCGATCCGGTAGGTCATGTTCTGCCGGATCCCGCGCCCGGCTTCGCCCACCAGCAGCGCGCGGTAGCGGGCGACCCCTTCCTTGACCGGGCGCATCTCGATCGTCTCGTCGACGGTGCGGCGATCGGCGGTCGTGAAGTACAGGGTGACGCGCTCGGGCGTCCGGCCGGACAGGTCGGCGAGCACTTCGAGCTGCGTGCCGGCCAGCACCTCGACGTCCCCCGGCTGGACATCGACGATCTCGGTCCGCGTGGCGACCTCGACCTGCGCCGCGGGCAGCAGCGCCCGCCAGATCGAGTTCGACACCTTCTTGGGCGAGAAGAGCGTGTACAGACAGAAGCCGACCACCACGATCAACAGGGCATAGGCGAGCCGCATCAGCAGCCGGCGGTCCACCGCCTGCTCGACGTCCATGTGCGAGAGCATCAGGGCGGCGCGCTTCTCGAGCGTGCCGAGAATTTGCGGCGGGACGGGGCGGCCGGCGCGGCGGAGATCGACCAGGTTCAACAGCGTGCTGTTCGCCGCCGGGTCGGAACGCTCGATCGTGCGGGCGGCGTACAGCGTGTTGACCCGGCGCGTCGCCGGGAGCACGACCTTCCACGCCACCCAGGCGACCGTCGCGAGCGCCACCCCGCCGAGCATCGCCACGCGGGCCGTGAAGCCGAACCCCCCGGGCACGACCCAGTGGTCGAGCACGACGAACGCCAGCAGATAGCCGACGACGACCGCCCCCACGCCGACGGCCGCGGTGAGCAGGTCGACCATCTTGATCGCCGACTCCGTCTTGTGGAGCTGGAAATCGACGAACTCGTCGAAATCGACGTAGCGCTGCGCAGGGGCCTCGACGGAGGTGGTCATGCGATTGGCTGCTCCCTGGAGATCCATCCCGAGTCATCGCGGCGCGCACTGGTCGCGCCGGTTGCATTATAAGGTAATCGACGCCAGGCGGGGGGCGAATGTTCCCGAAATCGGAGGAACTCCCCGCCCTCACGGGCGAGGCTCGCCGTCGGCCCTCCGGGCCTCTTGCCCCTCGACTCTCAACCCTCAACTCTCGACCTTCGACCTTCGACCATCGCCCCCTCACGCCAGCCCGTGCCTTTTCCGCAAAGCCCATTCCGCCGTCATGACCGCTACGAACAGCAGCAGGAACGGCCAGTTGTCCCACAGGTTCGTGCGGTGGATCTCGGTCGCCTCGCCGGCGAACGTCCCTTCCGCCCCCCGGCCGTCGAGAAACTCGGCCAGCTCGTCCGGCTGCATCCGCTTGCCCGAGCTGGCGATCGCGTCGAGCAGGGCGAAGTCGGCCGCGGGGTCGTCCAGCTCGAGGTCGCGGGCATCGACGATGAACCGCGTCCAGGCCGAGCCGAGCGGCCGGTCCTCCCGCTTCCCGACGACCCGCACCCAGTAGTCGCCGGGGAGCGACGTGCGATCGAAGTCGGCGAGCGCTTCGTCTCCGCTGCGGCGAGGGGCGGGGCGATGCTCGGTCCCCTGCGGATCGGCGACGTACACGTCGAAGTCGGCGTCGGCAAGCGGGCGGCCCTCCTCGTCGCGAGCGCCCATCCGCAGGAGCACTTTCTGGCCGGGGGCGTAATTGCGGGGATCGGCACGGACCCACACCGCGTTCCCGGCGTCGTCCTCCATCCCCGCCAGATAGAGCACCGTCTGCCGCCAGAACCGCTGATGCTGCGGCTCCTGCCCGTTGAGCACCCATTGATACGTCGTGTCGGCGGCGAACGCCATCACCCGCGCCTCGCCGACCTGGTGGGCGAACAGGAGCGGCACGCCGGTCGTGCTGCGGGCGAGGATTTCGACGAGCCGGTCGGGCTTCATCTCGAGGCGATTGGCCCCTTCCAGCGGCGCGAGCGCGGCCCACAAGGCTTCGTTCTCGGAATCGGGGCCGAGGCGCATCACGTAATGCCGCAGCCCCGCGGGAGTGGGGACCATCTGCAACTGCCCGTCGACTTGCGCGGCCCCGGCGCCGGAGGCGAGCTGCACCGGCAGGAGCTTGCCGAGAGGCGTTCCCGCGAATCCGCCGGCGCCGAAGCTGCGGTAGCCGCCGATCATCAACAGCCCGGCCCCTTCCTCGACCCGCTTCGCCAACTGTTCGAGGTTCTGCGTTCCGAACGCGGCCGCGGGGACGTCGCCGATGACGTACACGTCGTAGGCTTCCGGTTGGAACAGCTCGGGGCCGATGCGGCCTGTTCCGCCGAGCGCCCCCGCGCGGACGGGAAAGAAATCGAGCTGGATGTTCTCCGTCGAGTTGAGCATGCGGAGGAACTTCTGCTCGGGGCGGAGCGTATCGAAGTACGCCACCCGCAGCCCGCCGCTCTGCACGCTGACGATCGTCTCGCGGCGGTTGTTCTCGGTCTTCAGCTCGCCGTCGAGCGGGACGACTTCGACCGCGAGCTTGAACTCCCCCGAGCCTTGCGGCACGTAGGACAGCTCGACGGGCACGACGGCGGCGCTCCGCGGCGGCTCGATCTCGACGGCGGGGCGGGCGCCCTGCGTCGCGGGAGGGACGGCCATCGGGCCGGACTCGCCGGGGCGCTTCCCCGCTCGGTTCTCGACCAGCAGCCGCACCGACAGCTTGCGGCCCTGCGCGCCGAGCGCCCGCACGCGGACGGAGACCGGGACCTGCTTCTTCTCGTAGACCAGCGGATCGACTTGCAGCTCTTCGATCGCCACGTCGAGCACGTCCGCCAGGTGCTCGCTGCCGATCCCGACGGTGTAGATGGGGACCTGCAACTCGGCCAGCCGGCGGGCGGCGTCGCGGGGGTCGATGTCGCGGGGGGGGAGCGCCCGCTGCGCCCCGTCGCTGAGCAGCACGATCCCGACGATCCGCTCCCGCTGCGCCTCGCGGCGGACGTCGTCGAGCGCGGCCCCGAGCGCGGTCTGCGGGCCGTCGGTCGCGCCGTCCGGCCGCTCGACGGCTTGCAGATCCGCGGCGAAGTCGAAGAAGCGGACGTCGAGCGCGTCGCCGAGCTTCTTCCATTTCGGCTCCGCCTCGGCGAGCAGCTTGAGGAGCCAGTCGCGGCGGGAGATGCTGCCCGGACCGTCGAGCACGCCCATGCTGCGGCTGTTGTCCAACAGGACGTACAGCACGCCGGTGCTGTCCTCGGTGCGCGACTGCTGCAGGGCGGGGCGGGTCATTCCGAGCGCGAGGAGCGCGATCGCCGCCAGCCGCAGCCCGATGAGCGGCCGGCGGACCCGCGGCGCGAGCGCCCGCGCCCGCCAGCGATAGAACGCCACCGCCAGCGCCACGAGCGCGGCAACGGCGACGCCGACGAGCGGCCAGGGCCAGATGGGGTCGAAGACGAGGCGCATGGGGTTATCAGCTATCAGCTATCAGCTATCAGCTATCAGCTATCAGCTATCAGCTATCAG
>JBBDNU010000135.1:0-19558 GCA_040877365.1 Planctomycetales bacterium | reverse complement strand
GACCTCTGACCTCTGACCTCTGACCTCTGACCTCTGACCTCTGACCTCTGACCTCCGGCCTCTGACCTCTGGTACCGCCATGCCCTGCACCGTCCATCACCCCGACCGCGATGATTCGGCGATCGTCGAGAAGCTGCGGGCCGCCCGCGCGCGGATCGAGGCGGAGCTCGAGAAGACGATCGTCGGCCAGAAGGAGGCGATCGAGCAGTTGCTGCTCGCCCTGTTCGCCGGCGGGCACGGGCTGATCACCGGCGCCCCGGGGCTCGCCAAGACGCTGCTCGTCAAGTCGATCGCGCAGGTCTTTCATCTCGATTTCCAGCGGATCCAGTTCACCCCCGACCTGATGCCCGCCGACATCACCGGGACCGAGATCCTCGAAGAGGACGCGCACGGCAAGCGGCGGATGACGTTCGTCCGCGGGCCGATCTTCGCCCACGTCCTCCTCGCCGACGAAATCAACCGCACGCCCCCCAAGACGCAAGCCGCGCTGCTCGAAGCGATGCAGGAGCACCAGGTGACGGCGGCCGGCACGCGGTACGCGCTCGAAGAGCCGTTCTTCGTGCTCGCCACGCAGAACCCCATCGAGATGGAGGGAACGTATCCGCTTCCGGAGGCGCAGCTCGACCGTTTTCTGCTGAACGTCGTCGTCGATTATCTCCCCGAGGACGAGGAGGTGCAGGTCGTCGCCGCGACGACGCGCGACACACCCGCCGCCATTCGACCGCTGTTCGACGCACAGGACGTCCGCGACTTCCAGGCGGTGATCCGCGGCGTGCCGGTCGCCGAGGACGTGGTCCGCTACGCAGTCCGTCTCGCGGCGGCGTCGCGTCCCGGTCGCGAGGGCGCGCCGGAGTTCGTCAACGAATGGATTTCGTGGGGGGCGGGACTCCGCGCGCCGCAGGGCCTGGTGCTCGCGGCGAAAGCGCGGGCCGCGCTCCACGGGCGGGCGCACGTCTCGGTCGAAGACATCCGCGCGCTCGCCGCGCCGGTCCTGCGGCATCGGCTGCTGCTCAACTACCGCGCGGAAGCGGACGGCGTGACCGCCGAAGACGTGATCGCCCGCCTGATCGACACCACCCCCGCCCCCGCCGAGCGCGCCTGGAAAATCGCCAACGCCGCCTGACGACGCTTTGCGCCCTTTGCGTCTTTGCGTCGAAAAAAAGAATTCCCCCTGGAGCCGCGACATGGAAGTCGCTCGCCAAGCGTCTCCGAGCTCCCGCTGGATCGATCCGGCGACGTTGATGCGGATTCGCTCGCTCGAATTGCGGGCCCGTACGATCGTCGAAGGCTCGCGCTCCGGGGCGAACCGCAGCCCCTTCCACGGGTTCTCCGTCGAGTTCACCGAGTATCGCCCCTACTCCCCCGGCGACGACCTGCGGTATCTCGACTGGCGGTTGTTCGCCCGCAGCGACCGCTATTGCGTCAAGCGGTTCGAGGACGAGACGAACCTCCGCTGCCACGTCGTGCTCGACGCGAGCCGTTCGATGGAATACGGCAGCCTCGCCTACACCAAGATGGACTACGCCCGCACGCTGGCGGCGACGCTGGGCTACTTTCTGCACCTGCAGGGGGACGCGGTGGGCCTCGTGCGGTTTGCGGCGGACGTCGAGGAAATGGTCCCCGCCCGCTATCGCCCCGGCCATCTGCGGCGATTGCTCGTCGCGCTCGAAAAGCGTCCCGCGGGAGTGGAGACCGACCTCGGCCGTCCGCTCGCCACGCTCGCCGAGCGCCTCGCGCGCCGCGGACTGGTCGTATTGATCTCCGATCTGCTCGCCCCCATCGATTCGCTCGCCCCGCACCTCTCCCGCTTGCGGTTTCGCGGACACGAAGTCCTCCTGTTCCACATCCTCGATCCCGCCGAGGCCCGCTTCGAGTTCGACTCCCCCGCCGTGTTCCGCGACATCGAATCGGGCCGCGAGCTGCACGTCGATCCGGCGGCGGCCCGCGCAGGTTATCTCCGCCGGTTCGCGGAGCACGAGGAGTCCATTCGCGCTACTTGCGCCCGGTTGGGGATCGCGCACCGCCGGCTCGTCACCGACGAGCCGTTGGAGATCGCGCTCACGGAGTTTCTGCGCGCCCGCGAGCGCGCGGGCCGCCGCCCGTTCCGCCGCCTCCGTCCCGCCGGGAGGGCCGCATGAGCCTGCTCGCCCCCCTCTACGCGCTGGGACTCGCGGCGATCGCCCTGCCGGTGCTGTTCCATCTCGCGCGGCGGACGGCGAAGAATCGCCGCGAGTTCGCCGCCGTGATGTTTCTCGAAGAAGCGCGGCCGCGGACCGCGCGCCGCCGGCGCGTCGAAGACCGCCTGTTGCTGTTGCTGCGGGGCATCGCGGTGGCGCTGATGTGCGTCGCGTTCGCCCGCCCATTTTTCGACAGCACGGAAAGTGCAGACGGAGCGGCCTCGCCGCCTCGCCGGCTGGCGATCCTCATCGACGCCAGCGCCAGCATGCGCCGCGCCGGATTGTGGGCGCAAGCGCTCGACCGCGCGCAGGCGGCCCTCGACGAGCTTTCGCCGGACGGCCGCGCCGCGATCTACCTGTTCGACGACGCGCCGCGCTGCATCGCCCCATTCGCGGAATTCGACGAGTCTCACACCAGCCCGACGCGCCAGCGAGGGAGAATCGCCGATCCGGCCGACGACGATCGGAACGGGGGCCGTTCTGGCCATTCTCCCTTGCTTGCGCTGCGGGCTGGTGTGGCGTCGCGTGGGAGCACGTCGGCCGCGCGCCAGGCGCTGCGCGCGTTGCGTGAAGCGTCCCCCGGCTGGAGCGGGACCGATCTCGGGGCAGCGTTGACGGCGGCCCTCGACGATCTCGCCCGGGGCCGCGCGGAGGGCTCTGCGACCCGCGACGAGATTCTGCTCGTCAGCGACGTGCAGGAAAGTATCCGCCTGGAGCCGATCGACTGGCCGCCGCACGTCGCGCTCCGCGTGGCGCCGGTCGTCGCGGCGAGCGAGACGAACGCCGGTCTCGCGCTGGTCGCCGATAGCGGCGAGGTGCCGTCGGGGGACCGGATCCGCGTCCGCGTGACGAACGCCGCCGCATCGGACCGGGACGCCTTCCGGCTGCAATGGCACGATTCCGCGGGAGCGCCCACCGGCGAGCCGCTCGACGTTCACGTTCCTCCCGGCGCGGCCCGCGTGCTGAGCGTCCGGCGCCCGCCGGAAGCGGCCACAGCGACGCGGCTGGTCCTCACCGGCGACGACCACGACTTCGATAACGCGCTGCACGTCCTGCCGCTCGAGCAGCGGGCGTGGCAGATCGTGTTCGCCGGCGACGGCGCGGCCGACGATCCGCAACGGGAGCGCTATTACCTGGAGCGGGCATTTCCCGAGACGCCGCTGCGGTGCGTCGATATCGTCCCGCTCGAACCGAACGCCACGGAAATTTTCCACGGCCGCTGCGATGTCCGGCTGATCGTCCTTGCGGATCCGCTTGGCGACGACCGCGCCGCCGCCGTCCGCCGCCATGTCGAAGCAGGGGGCACGGCACTCATGGCGCTCTCCTCGACGGAGATGGAGGGGACGCTCCGGGCGCTGCTCGATGAACCGGCGGTCCGCCTCGCCGAGAGCGACTCGGCCGATCATCGACTGCTGACGGAGATCGATTTCGCGCACCTGCTGCTCGCGCCGTTCGCCGACGCGCGATACTCGGACTTTACGAAGATCCACTTCTGGCGGCATCGCGTCGTCGAATTGCCGGACTCATTGCCGGCCCACGTCCTCGCCCGGTTCGACAACGGACGCCCGGCGATTCTCGAAGTGCCTCGGGGCGCGGGGCGGGTCATCGTGTTCGCCGCCAGCTGGAATCCGGTGGACAGTCAGCTCGCGCTGTCGACGAAGTTCGTGCCGCTGCTCGAACGGCTGCTGGAGTTTGGGCGAAGCTCGGGAATCGAATCGCGGCAGATCGCCGTCGGCCAACCGATCCGGCTCGCAAACTTCACGACCGACGCCGTGGAGACGGTCGAGATCGATCGGCCGGGCGCAAGCACGATCCGGCTCGCGTCCGGCGCGGAGACGTTCGCGGAGACGAAGTCGCCGGGAGTGTATGTCGTGTCCGCCGTCGGCTGGCCGGACCGCATCGAGCGGGTCGCGATCAACGTTCCGCCGCAGGAATGCCGCACCGACGCGATGCCCCTGGAGCGACTGGCCGCGCTCGGGCTGCCGGCCGTGGCGCTCGCGCCGGCAACCGTGGGGGGCGCAAGTCATGCCGACGATCGACGCGCCGCCGACGAGCGCGCGCGGCGGAACGCCGAATCCGAGTCCCGGCAGAAGCTATGGCGGTGGCTGCTGGCGCTCGCCGTGGGGGTGTTGATTCTCGAAACGTGGCTCGCGGCGCGCCGCAGCGGAAATGCGACTGGAATCGCAGAGGAGAGGCCGGCATGAACGAATCCCGTCTCGCTCCGCTTCTCGCGCCGGTCCGCCGTCGCTGGCGATGCCGCCGCGCGCTGACGATGTGCTGCATCGGCTGGGGAATCGCCGCGGGCCTCAGCGTCGTCGCGGCCTTCGCCGGGTCGGCGATCGGGCCGCTCGCGGCGCTCGGCGTCGCGGGAGGCATCGGCAGCGCCGCGCTCTTTGCCGCGCGGTTCTCGCAGCCGGGCGATCGCCGGCTGGCGCGGCTCGTCGAGTCGCGCCATCCGGGCCTCGAATCGCGACTGCTGACCGCGGTCGATCTGCCGGGCCGCGCAACAGTCGATTGCAAGGATGCTGGCGTTGGGTGGCACGCCCTGACGCTTTGGGAAGGGCGTGTTCGATGCGAGCCACGCCCTTCGCGGACTCCAAGCGTGCCACCCGCGGGGTTCTTCGAGCGGCAGCTTTTCGACGAAGTCGCGCGGCACGCGGCGACGCACGACTGGCGAACGTGCGTCCCCGCGCGCACGCTCCTCGCCCGGCTGGTAGGGCAGGCCCTCGGCTGCGGAGTGCTGCTGTGCGCCGGGCTGTTCGCGCGGACGCCGATCGCAGGCGAGGTCGCCACGGGCGAGAACGGCCTGGACGCGGCTTCGCCGGAGCTCGTCGTCGAGGTCGAGCCCGGCGACGCGGAGATCGAGCGCGGCAGCGATGTGCTCGTGACGGCCCGCTTCACCGGGGGCGTTCCCGCGCGGGCGGTGATTGTGGCCGACGGCGATTTCATGGCCCGACTCGACAAGGTCGCCGGGACTGGACCGAAGGAAAGTCCCGGTCGTGCGGTCTCCGGGACTTCGCGCCTCCAGTCCCGGCCATCCTCCGACCGCGAGACAGCGCGCGGCGACGGCGGGCGCTCGATTCCGATGGTCCGCCATCTCGACGATCCGCTGTTCGGCGGGCGGATCGAGCGCGTCGAGCGGGACTTCACCTATCGCATCGAAACGGACGGAATCCGCTCGCCCGACTTTCGCGTGACGGTCTTCGAATATCCGGGCCTCGAGCGGGTCGACGCGACGCTCATCCGCCCGAGTTGGACCGGCCGACCGGACGAGACGCTTACCGATGCCCGCCGGGTGTCGGTCGTCGAAGGGTCGCGGATCGTCTGGAGCCTCGAATTCAACAAGCCGGTCGCCGTCGCCGTATTCGAAGCCGAGGACGGCGAGCGGATCGACGTCGAACTGATCGAACCGCACGCAGCGGCTGCGGCGATGGGTCGCGTGACGATCGCCCCGCGGCAGGACCGCGTTTACCGACTGCGAATCGTCGACGATGCCGGCCGCGCGAATCGCGAGCCGCCGGAATTCGCCGTGCGCCTGCTGCCGAACCGGCCTCCCGAGCTGAAGCTCGCGTTTCCCGCGCGCGACGTGCGCGTCTCGCCGATCGAAGAGCTCGTGGTCGAGGGAACGGCGTGGGACGATTTCGGCCTCGGCCGCTTCGGCGTCGTGTATGAAATTCCGGGCGGCGAAACGCGGACGCTCCTGCTGGGTGAATCCGCCGCAGCCCGAGAAGAGCGAACGTTCTCCCGCACGATCCCGCTGGAAGAGCTGGGTGTGCGGCCGGGACAGCTCGTGGCGTATCACCTGTTCGCGGAGGACGTCGGCCCGGACGGCAAGCCGCGGCGGACGCTGGGGGACATCTTCTTCGCCGAGGTCCGTCCCTTCGAGCAGATCTATCGCGAAGGGCAATCCCCGCCGGGAGGCGGGGCCGCCAAAAGCGCCGGTGGTGAGCAGGACGCGCCGCTCGAGCAGCTCGTGCAGCTTCAGAAGCAGATCGTGATCGCGACGTGGAAGCTCCGCCGCGAGCAGCCGGCAAGCCACCGCGAGCCTGCGTTGCACGAAACCGCGGCCACCGTCGCCGAGACGCAGCAGGCCGCGATCGAACGGCTCGCCGCGGTCCGCTCGAAGCTGAACGACCTCCGCCAGCAGAAGATCGCCGAGTCGGTCGCTGAGCAGATGGCGACGGCGCTCGACCAGCTTCGCGCGCTCGGCGATCCGGCCCGGTCGGTGGATGATGCGAAGGATCCGCTGCTCGCCGCGGTCGCCGCCGAGCAGGCCGCTTTCGAGGGGCTGCTCAAGCTCCAGCCGCGCGAGCACCGCGTCGTGCAGGGACAGCCGGCCGGCGCCGGCGGCGCGGGGGGCGATAGCCGCTCCGACCAACAGCTCCAACAGCTCGAGCTCTCCGCCCGAGAGAACCGCTATCAGACCGAGCGCTCCGATTCGATCCGCGCGGACGAGCGGCGCGATGAGCGGTTGCAGGTGCTCAATCGCCTCCGCGAGCTGGCGCAGCGGCAGGCGGAGATCAACGACGCGCTCCGCCGCGCCGAGCAGGATCTTGTCGCCGCCCGCGCTGCCGAGGAGATCGAGGAGGCGCGCCGTCGCCTCAAGCGGCTCCGCGAAGAGCAGCAGCGGCTGCTCCAGGACGTCGATCGGCTCCGCGAGCGGACGGACCGCCCGGACAACCAGCGGCCACTGGCCGACTCGCGCGAGCAGCTCGACCGCGTCCGCTCGCAGGTCCGCCAGGCGTCCGAGGCGCTCGCAGCGGGCCGCACGTCTCAGGCGCTCGCCGAGGGAGCGCGGGCCGAGCGGGAGATGCGGCAGCTCGGCGATGAACTCCGCCAGCAGGCGGCGGGAGAATTCGCCGACGCAATGCGCGAGCTCCGCGACCAGGCCCGCGAGCTGGGGCGCGAACAGCAGCGGATCGGCGACGACCTGCGGCAGGACGAGTCGCACCCCCGCCAGGCGCTCCGCGGTTCGCGCCGCAGAGAACGAATCGAACAGGAACTTCGCGAGCAGGCGCAGCGGTTCGAGCGAGTCGTCGCGGATACGGAACGTATGATGCAGCAGGCGGAAGCGAGCGAGCCGCTGTTGTCGCGCGGGCTGCACGAGGCGCTCCGCGACGCCGAGGCGAGCCGCCCCCGCGAGGGCCTCGAGCGGGCGGCCAGCGAGCTCGCCCGCGGCCGTCCGGAGGAGGCCCAGTCCGCCGAGACGCAGGCCCGCCGCGGCATCGATGCGCTGCAGCGGGGGGTCGAGACGGCGGCGGCCGACGTGCTCGGCAGCGAACTGGAAAACATCCGCCGCGCCCGGCGGGAAGTCAGCGATCTCGCCGAAGCCGTGCGGCGCGAACTGGCCGGCGGCGGGAAGCCCGCAACGCCAACCGAGGAGATCGCCGACGCGCCGGCGGGCATCCGCCAGGCGTCGGCGCAGTCGAACGCCGAATCGTCCGGCCGACAATCGCAATCCGGCAGCGGCGAGCCACCGGGCCATGGCGATTCTCAGTCCGGCGAAAGTGCGCCGCGCAGCCGGGCGGGGCTGCGTCCCGCGCAGAACGGACGCAATGGCACTCCGTCCGCAGCCACATCATTGGCCTCGCAAGCAGACGGTGGCGGCCCGCCGGGCGCGCCGTTGACCGGTTCGAGCGACGATTTCGAGCGGTGGTCGGATGGGCTGCGCGCGGTCGAAGAACTCGTCTCCGACCCGCGGACCCGCGACGTGGTCCGCCGCATCCGCGACCGCGCCCAGCAGATGCGGATCGAGCACCGCCGGCACTCGAAGGAGCCGAACCGGGACCTCGTCCGCGCGGAGATCCTCGCGCCGCTGGCGGAGGTCCGCGAACGGCTCGCGGAGGAGATCGCCCGGCAGGACGAGGGGGCCGCGCTCGTCCCGCTCGACCGCGATCCGGTCCCGGAGCGGTATTCCGAACAGGTCCGCCGCTACTACGAGCGACTGGGAGGAGGGCCATGAACGCGCGCCTCGTTCTCGACCATTCGCTCGTGTGGCTCGCGCCGGCGGCGGGATTGCTGCTGTTGATTGTCGTCGCGCTGTGGCGGGGGTATGGCCGCGGCGGGGGGATGAATCGAAGCACGAGTCGCGAGCCATCCGAAAAGTCCTCGTCGAAGTCGGCGTTCGCGCTGAAGGCGGTCGCGTTCGCGATCCTCGTGCTGTGTCTGCTCGATCCCTTGTGGAGCAGCGTGCGGGCCCGACCCGGAGAAAACGCGCTCGTGTTTCTCGTGGACGACAGTCGCAGCCTGAACATCGCCGACGAAATAGGAGGCCGCACGCGCCGCGACGTCGTCGCCGCGCTGCTCGATCGCGATCGATCGCCCTGGCTCGTCGATCTCGAACGGCAGTTCGACGTGCGGACCTATGCGTTCGGCGCGCGGCTGCGCGGGTCGGACGGCCGCGGCTCGATGAGTTTCGACGAGCCGGAATCGAACCTCGCGGAGGCGCTCGCCGCGCTGCGCAACCGGCTCGCCGGCGCGCCGCTCGCGGGGATCGTGCTGTTGACGGACGGCAACGCGACCGACGCGGCCGGCCCGCCGCTCGACCTCGCGGGGTTGCCGCCGATTCATCCGGTGGCCCTGGGCGGACGCGCGCCGCTCCCCGATCTCGCGGTCCGCCACGTCGCCGTGACCCGCACCGTCTTCGAGGACGCGCCGGTGACGATTCGCGCGGAAGTCGCGGCGAGCGGGCTGGCGGGCCGCGAGATCACAGTGGATCTGCTCGACGAAGCGGACAGCGTCGTGAGCAGCGAGACGCGCACGGTCGCGGCAGAGCAAGAGACCGTCTCATGCGAGTTCCGCATCGGCCGCGCGGGCGAGCGTCCGCGGTTTCATCGGGTCCGGGCATCCGTGCAGACGCGGATCGAGGCCGGCGGAAGCCTCGAAGAGGCGACGCTCGCGAACAATGTCCGCACCGTCGTCAGCGAACCCTCGACAGGACCGCACCGCGTGCTCTATCTCGCCGGGCGGCCGAACTGGGAACACAAGTTCCTCAGCCGCGCCGTCGCCGACGACGCCGAGCTCGATCTCGTGGCCCTCATCCGCATCGCCCGGCAGGAGGCGAAGCTCCAGTGGCGCGGCGGCGACGGCGGGTCGGGCAATCGTCTGTTCCGCAACTTCGACGACACGCCCGAGACCGAGCGCGAACGCTACGACGAGCCGGTGCTCATCCGCCTCAACACGCGAAACGCGAATGAACTCGCCCGCGGGTTCCCCGCCGCCGCGGAAGAGTTGTTCGCCTTCCACGCGGTGGTCCTCGACGATCTCGAAGCCGACTTCTTGACCCACGATCAGCTCGCGCTCCTGCGGCGGTTCGTCGCGGACCGCGGCGGCTCGCTGCTCGTGCTCGGCGGACCACAGACCTTCACCGGCGGCGGTTGGGACCGCACGGCGATCGCGGAAGCGCTGCCGGTGAATTTCGCGCTTCGGCGTGGCGGTCCCCCTCCCGCCGGCCCGCAACGATTCGCCCTCACGCGCGAAGGCTGGCTGCAACCGTGGGTCCGGCTGCGCGCCAGCGAGGCCGAAGAGCGATCGCGACTCGCGGAGATGCCCGGATTCCGCGTCGTCAGCGCGACCGGCGCCGTCCGACCCGGCGCGACCGTCCTCGCCGAGGCGGTCGACGAAGCCGGTCGCCACGCCCCCGCGCTCGTCGCGCACCGCTACGGCCACGGACGCTGCGCCGCACTCACCGTCGGTGACCTGTGGCGCTGGCAGCTGCAGAAGACGAATGACCGCGACGACCTCGGCCGCGGGTGGCGGCAGATGCTCCGCTGGCTCGTGTCCGACGTGCCCGAGCGCGTGCGGGTCGAGGTCATGCCGGATTCGGCAGGACGGATTGGCAATCCGTCCCACGTGCGCGTTCGCGTGCACGCGCGGGACGCGAAGCATCGCCCGCTCGACGAGGGCACGGTCCGCGTGACGATCGAGCCGCCGGAGGGGGAGCCGCTCGAGCTGCTCGCCGAGCCGTCGCTCGATCGGCCCGGCACGCACGAGATCGAATACCTCCCCCGCGCCCCGGGAGCCTATCGCATCCGGGTCGCCGCGATGGACGGCGACGGGAAGGAGATCGGCGCGGGCGAGACCGGCTGGGCGCACGAGCCGGCAGTGACCGAGTTCGCCCGCATCGAACCCAATCGCGAGATGCTGCGATCGCTCGCCGACCGGACGGGCGGCCGGATGCTGTCGCCGGAGGAGCTTCCCGCCTTCGCCCGCGGGCTGCCGGCGACCGACGTGCCGGTCACGGAGCGGGTGGCGTCGCCGTTGTGGCATCGCCCGTGGGTGTTTCTGCTCGTGCTCGGGTGTCTCGCGGGGGAATGGGGCCTGCGCCGCCGGAGGGGTTTGCGATGAACGCGACGGCGATGACGATCCTCTGCCTGGTCTCGGCGATCGCGCAGGCGGACGACGCAGCCCCGGTGGCGCGCGCCGACGTGCTGCTCGTCGTCGGCGCCGAAGGGGCCCCCGAGTACGGCGCACCGTTCGCCGCATGGGCAGATCGCTGGGAAGCGGCCGCCGCGGGCGGCAACGCCCGTGTCACGACGATCGGCCGCCCAATCACCCCCCTCCCTCCCAGGGAGGGGCCGGGGGAGGGTCTTCGCGTCGCCGATGAAGCGGATCCGATCGAGCCCGCCGACCGCGACCGCCTCCGCGAAGCGCTCGCCGCCTTCGAGGAAAAGTCCGACGCGCCGCTGTGGATCGTCCTCATCGGCCACGGCACGTTCGACCGCCGCGAGGCGAAGTTCAACCTCCGCGGCCCCGACTTCTCGGCCGATGAGTTGGCCGAATGGCTCGCCCCGATCGAGCGACCGCTGGCGATCGTCAACTGCGCGTCGGCGAGCGGCCTGTTCGTCGAGGCGCTGTCGCGGCCGGGGCGGGTCGTCGTGACGGCGACGAAGAGCGGGAACGAAACCGATTTCGCCCGCTTCGGCGATTTCCTCTCGCAGGCCCTGCTCGACGCGGCGGCCGATCTCGACCGCGACGATCAGACCTCGCTGCTGGAAGCGTTCCTGTTCGCTTCGCGGCGGACGGCCGAGTTCTACGAGCAGGAAGGCCGCCTCGCGACGGAGCACGCGCAGCTCGACGACAACGGCGACGGCCGAGCCGTGCGGGCCGAGGATTTTCGCGGCGTGCGGCCCATCGCGTCGGCCATCGACGACGCGTTGCCCGACGGCCTGCTCGCCCACCAGTGGCACCTCATCCCGAACGCCGCCGACGCGCGCCTTGCCGACGAGCAGCGTCGGCGCCGCGACGAGTTGGAGCGAGAGCTGTTCCGCCTGCGGGAGCACAAACCGGAACTGGACGAAGCCGAGTACCTCCGCCGACTCGAGCCGCTCGCCGTCGAGCTGGCCCGGCTGTACGCGGCAGACGGCAGGCAGTAGGCAGTCGATCGGCGGCCGTGCGTGTCGTCCCCTCTCCCCCGGCTTTGCGGAGGAGAGGGTCAGGGCGAGGGGGCCGAACGCAGCGGACCGCAACGATCTGAGGCAGACTCTGACAACCGACAGCGGACCACCGACCGCGGACAACGGACCCTCCGCTTGCCCCATCCGTCAGCCACTCCTATCATCGCGGCATGTCCCGCGACATTCACGTGCATCTGCTGCCCGACCTGTTCGCGCCGGAGGCGCTGCGAGGCGGGATCGCCATCGTGATCGACGTGCTGCGGGCCTCGACCACGATCATTCACGCCCTCGCCTCCGGGGCGGCGGCCGTGTACCCCTGCGCCTCCGTGGGAGACGCCCGGCGGCTCGCCCAAAGGCTCGGCAGAGATGTAGGTCCAGTCGGCCCGACTGGACCTAAGGTCGACCCGGCGTCGGCTCCCGGCGATGTAGGACGG
Source organism: Planctomycetales bacterium (assembly GCA_040877365.1). Classification (GTDB taxonomy): domain Bacteria; phylum Planctomycetota; class Planctomycetia; order Planctomycetales; family Planctomycetaceae; genus JBBDNT01. Next base: position 7,552 of record JBBDNU010000135.1, on the reverse strand, counting down.
ATTGCCAATCCGTCCTACCGGCCAAGTCCCGCCCGCCAGACGGGACGTACGGTCCTCCTCGGCGGGGAACGGCTCGGCGTGACGATCGAGGGCTTCGATCTCGACAACTCTCCCGCGAGCTATTCGCCCGAGCGCGTCGCCGGCTGCACGATCGTGTTCACCACCACGAACGGCACCCGCGCCATCGAGCGCTCGCGGAAGGCGGACCGGATCCTGATCGGGGCATTCGCGAACCGGGCCGCCATCGTCGAAGCGCTCGCCGCCGATCATCGACCGGTGCACTTCGTCTGCGCCGGGACCGACGGGCAGGTGACCGCGGACGACGTGCTCGCTGCGGGAATGCTCGCCGCGTCGCTCGCCGAGCGGTTGGGCGACGATGCGACTCTCGACGAGGAAGCCTGCGTCGCGGCGGCGTTCCACGCGGCCCATGCGGATGATGCGGCGCGATTGAACGTGCTCCGCGGCAGCCGGGGGGGAAGAAACCTGATCGCCCTCGGCTTCGACGCCGATATCGAACAATCCGCCCGCTACGACACCTGCGACGTGGCACCCGAGTACGATCCGCTCGCCGGCGCGCTGCAGGACAGTAGGCAGACAGCAGTAGGCAGTCGGCAGCTATAGCCGGCGGGAAACTTCCCGCCGCGAAAATGCCGATGCTGGCAGCATCGGCTACGATGGACTCACACAGCTGACAACTGACAGCGGACAAAGAATCAATGAACAACCGGATGGAAAAGATCGTCGCCCTCTGCAAGCGGCGCGGGTTCATTTTTCAGTCGTCGGAGATCTACGGCGGCATCCAGGGGTTCTGGGACTACGGTCCACTGGGGACGGAGCTCAAGCGCAACGTCCGCGAGGCGTGGTACCGCGACATGGTCGCCACGCACGACGAACTGGCCGTCCCCCCCGGCGCACCGAGCGCCTTCTCGATGGTCGGCATGGAGACGTCGATCATCATGCACCCCCAGGTGTGGAAGGTGAGCGGGCATTACGATCTGTTCGTGGACAAGATGGTCGATTGCCGGAAATGCAAGGCGCGTTATCGAGGGGATCATGTCAGAGTCAAATACGGCTACGGGCGTGTTGAGGCGGAATCTGACGAGGGCGCGATTCCGCTCGCTTCTGGGACTTACATGACAGGAACCGAAGACGCAGATTGGAGCCGCGGAAAACACAGCAACCTTCGCAAGTCAACAGAAAAGCTGGCTGGGGAGAAGAAGCTGCATGCTGTAACGATTGAGAGCATGTTCATCGATCGAAGCCTTCCCGAATATCTTGCGGAGTTGCGAGAGTACTTTCCGACGGGGGAGATTCCGGAGCCGCTGATTGCAAAGTGCCCACGTTCGACGTGTGACGGACAGCTCACCGCCCCGCGCGAATTCAACCTGATGTTCAAGACGATCATCGGCGCGCTCGGCAGTGAAGAGGACGCCGCCTTCCTCCGTCCCGAGACCGCCCAGGGGATGTTCGTCAACTTCAAGAACGTCCTCGACAGCACCCGCGTCAAGCCGCCGTTCGGCATCGCCCAGGTCGGCAAGAGTTTTCGCAATGAGATCACCCCCCGCAACTTCACCTTCCGCTCGCGCGAGTTCGAGCAGATGGAGATGGAGTTCTTCTGTCGCCCCGACCAGTCCAAGGACTGGTACCGCTACTGGCGCGACCGTCGCTTCCAGTGGTACCTGAACCTCGGCATCACCAGCGACAACCTCCAGCTCCGCGACCACGCGCAGGAGGAACTTGCCCACTACTCGGTGGGCACGGCCGACATCGAGTACGCCTTCCCGTTCCTCGAACCCGGCGAATACGGCGAGCTGGAAGGGGTCGCCCACCGCGGCGACTTCGACCTCCGCTCGCACGCCGAGGGGAAGCTCGTCGCCGGGCCGGAGGGCTGCTTCGTCGTCGAGACCGACGCCAACGGCCAGCCGAAGTACAAGGGGAGCGGCAAGGACCTGCAATACTTCGACGACCAGACCCGCGAGCGGTTCTATCCGCACGTGATCGAGCCGGCCGCGGGGGCCGACCGGGCCACGCTCGCCTTCCTCTGCGAGGCCTACCACGAGGACGAGGCCCCCGACGAGAAGGGGGCGATGCAGACCCGCACGGTCCTCAAGTTGCACCCCCGGCTCGCCCCGATCAAGGCGGCGGTGCTCCCGCTGATCAAGAAGGAAGGGATGCCCGAGAAGGCGGCCGAAATCTACCGCGACCTGAAACGGGCCGGCCTCGCCGCCTACTACGACCAGCAAGGCGCCATCGGCCGCCGCTACCGCCGCCAGGACGAAGCGGGCACCCCATTCTGCATCACGATCGACGGCCAGACGGCGACCGACGACACCGTCACCCTCCGCAACCGCGACACCTTGGAACAAATCCGCGTGCCGGTGCAGGAAATCGTGGAAACCGTACGGCAGCGCGTCGAGTAGACAGAATGGACGGACCAGCGATCACATGATCGTGGGTTAGAGCCGCGACGCGGCTGCCCAACGTCGCGCCGGCGAACTCCGCGGCGCGGCTGAGGTCCACTCTCCAGGGCCGCGGCCGGGGAGGTTGAGGTCGCGCGGCAGAACGATGGCCGGCGGCTGACGGATTCTCTCTCTGTCAAGCGGCGTCGATGCGCGATCGCGTGCGTTCCACGACGCGGACCAGCGCCTGCCAGACCCGTTCGACTTCGATCTCGTCCAGGCAGGCGAGGTGCTTCTGGCCGCGGTGGGGGCAGCGGCGACGGTAGCTTCCGGCGCACGAGATGGTCGTCGCAACCAGCTCGTGGACGTCTCCCGGCGGACCGGAGCGGGCCGGGTTCGTGCACGTGAAGACGCTCACGACCGGCGTTCCCAGGCCGGCCGCGAGGTGCATCGGGCCGGAGTCGTTCGTGAGCGCCGCGTCGGCTTCGCTCAGCACGGCGGCGAGCTGTTTGAGCGTGGTCCGTCCCGCGAGGTTGATCGCCTTCCCCGACGGTTGGAGCTTCCGCAGCAGATCTGCGAGCTGGCCGACGAGCGGGCGCTCGTCCGCGCTGCCGAGGAGCAACGCGCCGTAGCCCAGGTGCCGCATCGCCTTGGCGGTGACGGCGGCGAACTTCTCGATCGGCCAGCGCTTGGTCCGCCACCGCGCGCCGGGGAGGACGGCGAGCATCGGGCGGGAGAGCGACTCGGCCTGCCGGCGGACCCACTGCCGGTCTTCGTCCCCGACCGCGACGATCGTCTCGCGGCGCAGCTCGCCGACGCCCAGCGCCTCGGCTACGCGCCAGTAGCGTTCGTGGGCCGGGACGTGCTTGCCGGTGTCGGGGAGGGTGACGGTCGCGGAGAGGAACGCCAGCTCGCGGGCGGTCTGGAGGCCGATCCGCGTCGGCGCGCCGGTGGCGAGCGCCATTCCCGCGGTCCGCAGCAGCCCCTGCAAGTCGAGGACCAGATCGAACCGCCGCTGCCGCAACTCGCGGAACAAGGCCCATGTCTCGCGCACCCGACCGTGCCGGCGGAAGGGGATCACGTCGTCGAGCCAGGGATGCCCGCGCAGCAGGTCGGCGAAGCCGGAGTGGATCACCCACGCCACCTGCGCCCGCGGAAACCGCGCGCGGAGCGCCGGCAAGAGCGGCAGCGCCTGCACGACGTCCCCCAGCGCGCTGGGCTTGATGACGCACACGTTCCGCGCATCGATTCGCGGCAGGTCCTCGAGCGAAATGCGTTTCGGCATGGCGGGCGGATGATAGCCGGAGCGTTGCGCGCGGCAAAGGCCAGTCCGCGTTTGCGATCGGTCGGCGACCTACGGCGCCGCCGGCGCCTCGGCTACGGATCGCGAACCGGCGTCGGCAGAGGAGGCGAGCTCGACGCGGTTGCGGCCGAGATCCTTGGCGCGATAGAGCGCCTCGTCGGCGGCGAGGAGGAGGGAGTCGCAGTGCGCGCCGTCGCCGCGTTCGTATACGGCGACGCCGGCGCAGATCGTCACGTTCAGTTCTTCGCCGGGAATCGGAATCGGCGTGCGGCAGACGGCGGCCCGCAACCGCTCCGCATGCGCGACGGTCGTGCGCTGCGTGCCGCCCGGCAGGACCACCAGGAACTCTTCGCCGCCGTAGCGGCCGAGACGGTCGTAGGGGCGGAGTTGCGATTTCAGGCGGCGCGCCACCTGCTGGAGCACCGCGTCTCCCGCGGCGTGTCCGAAGGAGTCGTTGACGCTCTTGAAATGATCGATATCGATCAACGCGACGCCGACCGACGACTCCATGCGATCGACCCGGTCCAGCTCCTCCCCCAGGAACTCCGACACCGCCCGGCGATTGAGCAATCCGGTGAGCGGGTCGTGCGTCGCCTGCCGCCGAAGCTCGGAGCAGGCCTTCAGGAGCTTGGCCTGCAGGTGGAGGATGCGGCGGCCGGTGCGCAGGCGACACTTGAGCTCGGCTTTGGCGACCGGCTTGCAGAGGTAGTCGTCGGCCCCGGCCCGCAGCCCTTCCACGACGTCGCCCGACGCGTTCCGCGAGGTAAGAAGCAGCAGATAGGTGTATTCTCCGTCGCGGCGGTCGCCCGCCGACCGCTGGCGGACCCGCCGGCAGATCTCCACGCCGTCCATGCCGGGCATCACCCAGTCGAGCAGCGCGAGCCGCGGCGCGTCGAGACGGCTCAACACGTCCCACGCGGCATCGCCGTCGCGGACCGCGATGGTGTCGTACCCCCACTTCGCCAGCGTCCGTTCGAGGCGGAGACGGCTGACGGGATCGTCATCGGCAATCAGAATTTTCATGGGCAACCCACTTGCATGACCGACTCCAGCTTCCACTGGAGGCCTTCGATCGCGCTTTCCAGGCGGGGCAACGCGTCGCGCGCATCTCCCGCGCCGCCCGCACGGCCGGCCTGTTCCAGATCGCACGCCGCCCGATAGGCCGGGCCGCAGCCGAAGTTGCTGACCGCCCCCTTCACGGTGTGGGCGGACCGGCCGATCGCCGTCGCATCTCCCGAGGCCACCGCCGCGCGAACCTCGCGCATCCATCCCGGCAACGCTTCGAGGAACGTCTCCGCCAGCTCCTGAAGCAGGTCTTCGTCGTCATCGAGCGTCGAGAGGAGTTCCCGACGCTCTTCCGCGGTCACGACGGCCGGAGCGGACTGCGGGCCCACGGCCGAATCGGGTGCGGCGGGCGCGTACTTGTCGAGCGCCGTCCGCAACTGCTCCAGCTCGAGCGGCTTGGTGAGGTAATCGTCCATGCCGGCCGTCAGACACGCTTCGCGGTCCCCCTTCATGGCGTGCGCCGTGAGGGCCACGATCGGGATCCGCGTGCCGGTGCCCTGCTCTTCCAAGCGAATGGCCGCCGTCGCTTCGAACCCGTCCATGACCGGCATCTGCACGTCCATCAACACGAGATCGAACGCCTCCCGCCGCCAGGCGGCGACCGTCTCCTCTCCGTCGGCGGTCACGTGTACGGTGTGTCCCAGCTTCTTCAGCAACCGTCGCACGAGCTTCTGGTTGACGACGTTGTCTTCGGCCGCAAGGACGCGGAGCGAGCGCCCGTTGCCGCGCATCGCTCGCCGCGGAGCGGCCTTCATCGGCTCGACCGTTCGGCGGCCGCGACGCAGGGCGTTCTGTATCGCGTCGAACAACTGCGACTGCGAGATCGGCTTCGTGAGATACCGCTCGAGTCCCAGCCGCCGGCAACGATCGATGTCCCCTTGGCGGTCGGCCGAGGTGAGCATCATGATCGCCACGTCGGCGAGATCGAAGGCGTCCCGCAGGCGTTCGGCGAGCACGAACCCGTCGACTTGCGGCATCTGCGAATCGAGGAGGACGAACGAGAACCGCCGCCCGTCGCGGCGGGCCTGCTCCATCGCCTCGAGCGCCTCGCCGGCGCCGCCGACGCACGCCGGCTCCATGCCCCATCCGCGGAGCATCTGCTCGAGGATCTGCCGATTGGTGTCGTTGTCGTCGACGACGAGCACCGGCAGGCCGCGCAGGTCGTGCGGCCCCACCCCCTGCTGACCGTACACGGAGTCGCGGGTGACGCGGAACTCGCAGGTGAAGTGGAACCGGCTGCCGCGGCCCTCCTGGCTCTCGACCCAGATCCGCCCGTTCATCATGTTCACGAGCCGCGCCGTGATGGCCAGCCCGAGGCCCGTGCCGGTGTGCTTCCGCGTGGTCGAGCCGTCCACCTGGGCGAAGGCCTCGAAGATCAGCGCCTGCTTGTCGGCCGCGATGCCGATTCCGGTGTCCGTCACGGTGAAGTGCAGCCGCGCGGTCTCCGCGCCGGCCGCTTCGACCTCCGCCTCGAGCACGATTTCGCCCGCGTCGGTGAACTTGACCGCGTTGCCGACGAGGTTCGTCAAGATCTGGCGGAGTCGGCCCGGATCGCCGATCAGCCCGTTCGGCGCGTCGGGGGCGACACGGTAGGCAATCTCCAGCCCCTTGCGGTGGGCCCGCAGCGCGAACGACTTCATCGTGTCCGCCAGGCAGTTCTGCAGCGAGAAGGGGACTTCCTCCAGGTCCAGCTTGCCGGCCTCGATCTTCGAGAAGTCCAGCACGTCGTTGATCACCGACATCAGCGAACCGGCCGAGTCGCGGACGACTTCCATGTCGTCGCGCTGCTCCGGCGACAGGTCCGTTTCGAGCAGCAGATCGGTCATGCCGATGATCCCGTTCATCGGCGTGCGGATCTCGTGGCTCATGTTGGCGAGGAACTCGCTCTTGGCGCGGCTGGCCTGCTCGGCGGCTTCCTTCGCCTGTCGCAGCTCGTCCGCCACGCGCTTCCGCTCGGTGATGTCCTGGATGAACGCGTTGAAGAAGTACCGCCCCCCCTGCCGCGTCGGGAAGATCGAGAACTCGATCGGGAAGGTGCTGCCGTCCCGCCGCTGCGCGGCGAGCTCGAGCCGCTGATTGAGGACCGGCCCGTGCCCGGTGGCGAGAAATTTCTCGACCCCGCACTTATGCGCCGCGCGGTACTCGGCGGGAATGACGGTCTCGGCGAGCGGACGGCCCACGACTTCCGCCCGCGACCAGCCGAAGATCCGTTCCGCCTGCGGGTTCCACTCGCGGATCACGCTGTCTTCGTCGATCGAGATGAACGCGTCGAAAGCGCACTCGATGATCGAGCGGGTCCGTTGCTCGCTGTTCGCCAGCTCGTCCAATGGGTCGGTGCGATCGTCGATCGACATGGGGATGTGCCGTCGAGAGAAGTCGAGGGGGAAGCACGGTGCGCTCGCCGGACAGCGCAGCCGTGCGCACCCGCGGAGATTGATTCCGAAACTCGACGAAATGTACGTCGCGAAACGGCAACGGCGAACGGGTCAGCCTGAATAGACGAAATTCGCTCCCCATCCGGACCGCCGGTCGAACGCTCGTAGCGATCGGAGCGATCGGAGCGAATGCGCCGTTGCTTCACGTATTCACGTTGTCTGTGTCCTCTGCGGATGACGGAGCGTAACGAAAACGATCCGCAGAAGACGCAGAAGCAAGAAGAACGAAGAGGCGGAGGAGTTGTCCGTGAAGTCGCCGTTGCTGGCAGCATCGGCCTCCAATTCTTCCAAAAGTCTCACTCAGTACTTCCAAGTTCGCGACGGCGCGTCATGCCCGCGCAGGCGGGCAT
>JBBDNU010000134.1:0-19573 GCA_040877365.1 Planctomycetales bacterium | reverse complement strand
GGGCCTGCCGAATTCGTCGAGCTCTTCCCACCAGCGGCGGATGGCTTCGATGTTCTCCATGAGTTCATCGTGATCGCGGAGCAAAGATCGCAGCTCGACGTGCAGCGTGGCGCCGGCGTGTTTCATTGTTCATCCCGATCGTCGCGTTCTGGTTGTCGCAGGACGGATTGGCAATCCGTCCTCCGTCGATCGCGTCAGGCGATTGTCGCCTCTTCCAGCTCGAGGATCCGCAACGTCGTCTTCAGCAGGGAATCGGGGTTGAGCGAGATGCTGTCGATCCCCGCGCGGACGAGGAACTCGGCGAACTCGGGATAGTCGCTGGGCGCCTGGCCGCAGATGCCGATCTTGCGTCCCGCGGCCTGGGCGGCTCGGATCGCCTCGGCGATCATCCGCAACACGGCCGGGTTCCGTTCGTCGAACACGTCGGCGACGATGGCCGAGTCGCGATCGACGCCGAGCACGAGCTGCGTCAGGTCGTTCGAGCCGATCGAGAAGCCATCGAAGATTTCGGCGAACTCCTCCGCCAGCACGACGTTGGCCGGGATCTCGCACATCACGTAGATTTCGAGCCCGTTCTCGCCTTGCTTCAGGCCATGCTCGGCCAAGGCGGCGATCACGCGGCGTCCCTCTTCGACAGTGCGGCAGAAGGGGACCATCAGCTTCACGTTCCGCAGGCCCATCTCGTCGCGGACCTTCTTCATCGCCCGGCATTCGAGGGCGAACCCGTCGCGGTAACGGGGATGGTCGTACCGCGACGCGCCGCGGAAGCCGAGCATCGGGTTCTCCTCGTCCGGCTCGAACTCGCGGCCGCCGAGCAGGTCGGCGTACTCGTTCGTCTTGAAGTCGCTCAGCCGGACGATCACGTCTTTCGGATGAAAGGCGGCCGCGATCGTGGCGACCCCTTCCGCGAGCCGATCGACGAAGAACCGCGGCTTGTCGTCCCAGCCGGCGGTGATGTCGTCGATCCGCCGCCGCACGGAGTCCTCCAGGCGGTCGTAGGCGAGGAGCGCCAGCGGGTGGATGCCGATCGACGTCGAGATGATGAACTCCTCGCGGGCGAGGCCGACGCCGTCGTTCGGGAGGAACGACAGGCGGAACGCCTCCTCGGGGTTGCCCACGTTGAGCATGATCTTCGTCTCGGGCCGGCGGAGATCGCCGAGGGGGACGACCTCCGTGTCGAATGGCAGCAGCCCGTCGTAGACCCGCCCCGTTTCCCCTTCGGCGCACGAGACGGTGACTTCTTGCCCGTCCCGCAGATTCTGCGTGCCGTTTTCCGTGCCGACGATCGCGGGGAGCCCCAGTTCGCGGCTGACGATGGCGGCATGACAGGTGCGGCCGCCGCGGTTCGTGACGATGGCGGCCGCCTTTTTCATCGTTGGTTCCCAGTCGGGATCGGTCTTGTCGGTGACGAGCACCTCCCCCGCTTGAAACCGCTCGAGATGCGCGGGGGAGTCGATGATCCGCACCGGCCCCTGCGCGATCTTCTCGCCGACGCTGCGCCCTTCGACAAGCACCTGGCCCCGCTCTCGCAGGTGATAGGTCTCGAGCGCGTCCTGCGAGCGCAGTGCCTGCACGGTCTCGGGCCGCGCCTGCACGATGAACAGCTCTCCGGTGCGGCCGTCCTTGGCCCATTCCATGTCCATCGGCGTGGGTTGGCCGCGCTTCTCGGAATAGTGCTCCTCGATCCGGCACGTCCAGCGGGCGAGAGTGAGAATGTCCTCTTCGTCGAGGGCGAAACGGCGGCGGTCTTCGGGAGCGACCGGCACGTTGCGCGTCATCCGGCTGCCGCCCGTATCGTAGACGAGCTTGAACTCCTTGCTCCCCATCCGCCGCTTGAGGATCGGCCGGAAGCCTTCGCGCAACGTCGGCTTGAAGACGACGTATTCGTCGGGGTTGACGGTCCCCTGGACGACGTTCTCGCCGAGGCCCCACGCCGCATTGATGAGCACGACGTCGCGGAAACCGGTCTCGGTGTCGAGCGAGAACATCACGCCGGACGACGCGAGATCCGAGCGGACCATCCGCTGCACGCCGATCGACAGCGCGATCGACAGATGGTCGAACCCCTTGTGTCCGCGGTAGGATATCGCGCGGTCGGTGAACAGCGATGCGAAACAACGGCGGCACGACTCCAGCAGCGGCTGACGCCCCTGCACGTTGAGGTACGTCTCCTGCTGCCCGGCGAAGCTCGCGTCCGGCAGATCTTCCGCCGTCGCACTGCTGCGGACTGCCACGTCGATCGCTTCGTCGCCTGTGCCGCCGAGACGGTCGTAGGCTTCGACGATCTCCCGCTCCAGTTCGACCGGCAGCGGTGCGGAGAGGATCGCCTGCCGCACGCGACGGCCGCACTCGCGCAGGCTGTGCACGTCTTCCGGATCAAGCCGCCCAATGAAATCTCGAACCGTCCGGTCGAGGCCCGTTTCGCGCAGGAAATGCCGGTACGCCTCGGCGGTGATCGCGAATCCGTCGGGGATGCGGATCCCGGCCGGCGTCAACTCGCGGAACATTTCGCCGAGAGACGCGTTCTTGCCGCCCACGAGCGGCACGTCCTCGATGCCGATTTCGGCGAACCAGCGGATGAAGGGGGAGCGACTCATGCAATGTTACCGGTCGTGTCGGGCCGATCGGGCGAGTGCAAATGCCGCGCCGGGCGGAATCGACCCGTCGTGCGGCCTGAAGTCCGCACTCCGAGCGACCGGAAACGTGCGGTCGCGGCGCTCGCGGTGTGCGGAGTCGCACACGCCGCACGCGGTGACGGGGGCCGGTTGGAGTCCAGCCTTCAGGCTGCCTGATTGCGGCATCCACGTGAAGACGAAATCCGGTTCTGCCGCCGGCAGGCTGAAGCCTGTACTCCAACGCAGGCCGGAAAGTCTGCTCCACGCAGTTCAGCCGACGAAGGCATCCTCCGCCGTGATGATCGCGCGGGCGATCTCGACCATCTTGCGGCTCTTCTCGCCGGAGAGCTTCTGCATCCGGCGGAAGGCGTCCGGCTCCGAGAGGCTGGCGCGGGTCATCAGGATCCCCTTGGCCCACTCGATGAGCTTGCGGTCCTCGAGCGCCTGCCGCATGTCGTCGGCCTCCTGCCGCAGCGCCTCGAACTCGCGATACCGCCGCATCGCCAGCACGATCGCCGGCTGGAGCTGGTCGCGGGTGATCGGCTTGACCAGATACGCGAGCACCTGTTCCTGGAGGGCCCGCTGGATCAGCTCGTCGTCGTGGTAGGCCGAGATCAGGATCACGGGGCGCGGCGATTCCCGGCACAGCTCGCGGACGGCCTGCAGGCCGTCCAACTCGGGCATCCGGACGTCCGTGATGATCAGGTCGACGGGCGTTTTGCGGCAGCGCTCGACGAGCTCGCGGCCGTTGCTGGCGATGACGAGCACATCGTGGCCGAGATGCGCGAGCACCTTGGCCAGAAACTCACGCATATCCAGCTCGTCGTCCGCAATCGCGATCCGCAGATGTTTGGCGGTCATGGCATTTTCGGAAGGGTGATCGTGATCTCGGCCCCGCCGTGCGGCGAATTCCCGGCGGCGATGGTCCCCCCGTGGGCTTCCACGATCCGTTTCGCAATTGCCATGCCGAGACCCGTGCCGCGGGTCTTCGTGGTGAAGAACGGCTCGAAGATTCCCTGCTGCTGCTCGGGAGTGAGGCCCGGGCCGTCGTCGGCGATCGAAATCCGCACGGCCGGGCGCCCCTCGACGGCCGCCTCCGCACACTGCACGGAGACGGCGCTTCCCTCCGGCGAGACGGCGAGCGCATTGTCGAAGACGTTCCGCAGCACCTGCTCGATGCGGTGCCGGTCCAGACGCAGCCGCAGATCGACGTCGTCAGCCGCCTCCTCGCGCACTCGCACGCTCTTCCCCGCATGCAACTCCATCAGGTCGCCCCACACTTCGCGCCACGTTTCACGGAGGTCGCACGGCTGACGATCGAGGTGCAGCGGCGCCGCGTAGCCGCGCACTTCCTCGTACAGCCGGTGCAGCTCGAACAGCGACTTGCGGATGCGGGCGGTGAGGTCGAGCATTTCGGGCCGGCCGTCGAGGTCCATCTCGAGCAGCTCTGTACACGCCTGGGCGCGCTGCAGGGCGTTGCGGCTTTCGTGCGCGAGGCCCGTCATCATTTGTCCGATGGCCGCCAGGCGTTCCGACTGCACGAGCTTTCGCTGGGCCGATGCGAGATCGTCCTGCGCCCGCCGCAGGTCGGCGAAGTGCCGGACGCGGGCGCGCAAGGTCTCCGGCTCGACCGGCTTGAGCAGGTAATCCGCCGCCCCCGCCCGCAGCGCCGCGATGCTGCTCTCGAGGTCGCCGAACCCGGTGACGATCAGCACCGCGGCGTGCGGCGCCCATCGCTTCAGCTCGGGGAGCAGTTCTTCGGCCGAGCCGTCCGCCAACCGGCGATCGAGCAGGATCGCGACATAGTCGTTCCAGTTCGTGATCGCCCGCACGTCGGCGACGCTGGCCGCTTCGTCCACTCGATAGCCGTCGAGCGCCAGAATCCGCCGCAGGCTGCGGCGCGTCCCCGGGTCGTCGTCGACCACGAGAACCGCCGGCTGGTGTGGATCGTCCTGCATCGGGGTGGACGGGTCAGTTCTCGCGGGCTGTTCCGTCATCGGGGCGATCCTCGATCGTGCCGTCCGATTTTTCCAGCGTCCCGCGAATCGCCTCGAGCAGCCTGTCGAGGTCGAGCGGTTTCGTCAAGCAGGCGCACAGGCCCGAACGCAACGCCTGCCGCATCTGCATCTCCAGTTCCATGTAACCCGTCATCAGGACCGCCATGATGTCGGGATTGATGTGCTTCAGCCGATCGAGCAGTTCCAGCCCCGAGTGGCCGTTGAGCCGCATGTCGAGGAGCACGACGCCGCGGGGGCGGACCTCGAACGCCCGCAACGCCTCGTCGAACGTATGCACGGAACGGACGTCGTATCCCTTCGTTTCGAGGACCCGCGCCAGCGACTGGCAGAAGGCGTGATCGTCATCGACGATCAAGAGCGGCCGCTCGGCCGCCGCCGCGGCGATCCGCTCGCAGAGCATGTCGATGTCGAGCGGCTTGGGAAACACGCCCAAGCCTCCCTGGGCGAGCGCCTCATCGACCAGCGCCGAGCCGGCATAGGCCGTCATGAAGATCACCAGCGTGCGGGGGGAGCGTTGCCTGATTTGCCGGTAGGCCTCGATGCCGTTCATCCCGGGCATGCGGATGTCCATCAGCGCGCAGTCGGGACGCCACGCGGCGGCGCGCTCGACGGCCTCCTCGCCGCTGGCCGCCGTGTCGACATCAAAGCCTTTGACCGCCATGATCCGCTTGAGCGTGCGGAGCATTCCCGGTTCGTCGTCCACGATCAACAGCCGCGTGGGTGTGTGCGAACTCATCCCTGCGTCTCCTGCTCGGCGCGGTCCTCGGCGAGGGGCAGCGTCAGTCGAAACGTCGCCCCCTGCCCCGGAACGCTCTCCACTTCCAGTTTCCCACCGTTTCGTTCGGCATACCGCTTCGAGACCGGCAAGCCGAGGCCGATCCCCTTGGCCTTTTTCGTGTACAGGGGCTCGAAGATCCGCGCCTGTTCGTCGGGAGCGAGGCCCGGACCGGTGTCCGCGACCTCCGCGACCAGCTTGCCGTCCCGGATCGTGCTGCGCACCGCAAGCGTCCCTCCGACCGGCATCGCCTGCACGGCGTTGCGGATCAGATTGAGGAGGACGCGCTCGATCTGGTCCGGGTCGGCCAGCACGATGGCGCCGGCCGCCTCCGCCACCCGCTCGAGTCGAACGTTCGCGGGAACCTCCGATTTCGCGATCGCCCGGTCGATCACGTCCTGGGCGACGAACCGCACGGCGTGCCGCTTGGGATCGCGGGCGTAGTCCAACAGCTCGCTGACGATCCGCTCGGCCGAGTGCAGCTCGCGCTCGATGTCGTCGATGCAATCCCGCGCGTCGGTTGCGAGACCGTCGCGGAACATCTGCAGGTAATACACCGAGTTCTTGATGACTCCCAGCGGGTTGCGGATCTCATGCGCCACGCCCCCCGCCAATTGACCGAGCACGGCCAGGCGCTCCATTGCTTCCCGCCGACGTTCCTCCTCCGCCGCCCGTTTTCTCTCGGTGATATCGACGATGTTCGCCAGCACGCACATCCCTTCCGTCGTGCGAAGCGGGTGCAGGCTGATATCGACCGGGAGATCGCTCCCGTCCTTGCGGCGTCCGAACAGTTCGACCCCGGCGCCGCCCATCGGCCGAACTTCCGGTCGGTCCATGTACCGCGCGCGATCCGCCGGATGCCGGTCGCGATACCGTTCCGGAACAAGCAACTCGATCGGTTGCCCTAGGAGTTCACCCCGCTCGTAGCTGAACAGCCGCTCGACGGCGGCGTTGACCATCGCCATCCGCCCCTGCGCGTCGGCGATGATCATCCCTGCCGGCGACGACTCGAACACCAGCCGGAACCGCGAATCGGCCGCGTCCCATTCGGACAGGTTCGGATGGACATGCGAAGTCGGCACGTGAGAATCGTCCTCAGAATCGCTTGCGGTTTCGCGTCTGTCCCGACTAACTTCTCGCGCTCTCCATCGGGTCCCCGATCGCGAATCGCTCGAGCAGCCGGTACAACTTCCGGCGATGGATCCCGAGCGCTTTCGCGGCCCGGGCCTTGTTCCCCTGATGTTCCTGGAGCACCCGCAAAACATGTGCCCGTTCGACCGTCGCCAGATGGATCGGCCCCGCGGCCGGCGACGCGTTCCCGAACTTGCCGGCGAGCGGCGTCTCGGCATCGGCCACTTCCCGCGGCAGATCATCGGGCGTGACGATCCGCGCATCGGCGAGCACCATCGCGCGCTCCAGCACGTTCCGCAACTCGCGAACGTTCCCCGGCCAGCGGTACTGCGTCAATAGTCGCAGCGCGTCCGCCGCAACCGTCCATTCCTTCCCCAGAAAATGCCGCACGAGTTCCTCGACGTCCCCCGGCCGGTCGCGCAGCGGCGGCAACTCGACCGTCATCACGTTGAGGCGGTAATAGAGATCCTCGCGGAACTTCCCGGCCTTCACGTCGGCCGGCAGATCGCGATTCGTCGCCGCGATGATCCGCACAGCGACCCGCCGCTCGCGGTGCGAACCAACGCGCCGCATCCAGCCGTCCTCAAGCACCCGCAACAGTTTCGGTTGCAGCGCCGGCGGCAATTCGCCGATCTCGTCGATGAACAGCGTCCCGCCGTCGGCGATCTCGAACAGCCCCGGCTTGGCCGCCGTCGCGCCGGTGAACGAGCCTTTCTCGTGGCCGAAGAACTCGCTCTCGACGAGCTGCTCGGGAATCGCCCCGCAGTTGACGGTCACGAACGGCCGCTCGGCCCGCGGGCTCAACTCGACGAGCGCCCGCGCCGCGAGTTCCTTTCCCGTGCCGCTCTCGCCCAGGATCAGCGCCGGCTTGTCGCTGGCGGCGACGCGCTCGATCAGCTTCAACACGCGCTCCATCGCGTCGGAGCGGCCGACGATCTTCGTCTTGGGCCGGCCGCGCTGGAAGAGCTGCTTGAGCTGCCGGTTCTCCTTCCGCATCCGGCCGCGCTCGAAGGCCATCAAGCAGCGCTGCTCGAGCTCGACGAGCGGAAAGGGTTTGGTGAGATAGTCCGAGGCGCCGAGCTTCATCGCCTGCACGGCGGTCTCGATGGTTCCCTGCCCGGTGAGCATCAGAATTTCGGCTTCGGCCTCGACGTTGGCCGACTTGGCGCGTTCGAGCAATTCCAGCCCTGACAAGCCCGGCAGATTCATGTCGAGGACCGCCACGTCGAACATGGCCCGTTCGAGGAGCGCGAGCCCTTCGGACCCGCTCCCAGCCTCCGCGACCTGATGCCCCTTCCGTGCGAACCACCGCGCGCAATTCTGGCGAAAATCGGCATCGTCCTCGACGAGCAGAATATCCATCACGCGCAATCCCGGCACGAGATTCTGGGAAACCGTACCGAAAGATCGTACCGATAAACATGGATGAATGGAAATGAACTGCCCCCCGTCGACGTTCGACGATGCCGCCTTCGACTGTGTCGTCAGCACGTTCACGCTGTGCAGCATCGACGACGTGGAGCGGGCGATGCGCGAGATTCACCGCGTCCTCAAACCGGGCGGCCGGTTCCTGTTCCTGGAGCACGGCCTCAGCCCGGAGCCGAACGTGCAGAAGTGGCAGCGGCGGCTCAACCCGCTCGAACGACTGCTGGGGGACTGCCGGCTCGACCGGGACATGCGGGCGATCATCGTCAGTCAGCCGTTCGAGAAGATCGAGATCGAGAACTTCTACCTGGAGAGGACGCCGCGGACGCACGGCTACATGTACCGCGGAGCGGCGACGAAATGATGTGGCGATGGTACGACTCCGCGCTTCAGCTTCGCACCAGCAGATGATAGGCGAGCCCCAGTCCCGTGCAGACCGCGAGCGTGGGGAGCATCCCGCTCTTGAAGCGGAACATGGACGCGAACGCGCCGATCGCCAACAGCGCGGGGACCGGATCGAGAGTGCTCCAATCGGGGATCAGCAGCCTTGTTCCCAGCATGTAGCGCTCCTCGACGCGGCCGAACATCGCGTGCAACGCGAACCAGATCGACAGGTTGAGCACCACGCCGACGACCGCCGCGGTGACGGTGGACAGGGCGGCGTTGAGCGACTTCCGCCCGCGAAGCGATTCGATGTACGGCGCGCCCAGAAAGATCCACAGGAAGCAGGGCGTGAACGTGACCCAGGTGGCAACCAGCGAACCGACGATGCCCGCCACGAGCGGCGGCAACGTGCCTGGATCGCGATAGGCCCCCATGAAGCCCACGAACTGCACGACCTGGATCAGGGGTCCGGGAGTGGTTTCCGCCATCCCCAGTCCGTCGAGCATTTCCCCTGGTTGCAGCCAGCCATAGGTGTGGACCCCTTCCTGCGCGATGTAGGCCAGCACGGCGTAAGCCCCGCCGAAGGTCACGACCGCCGCCTGGCTGAAGAACAGCGCCTCCAGCGTATAGACGCTGCTTCCGCCGGCAACCAGCCACAACAGGAGAATCGGCCCGAACCACAGCGTCAGCCAGATGGAGGCGACCCGCAGCGCGCGGCCTGCCGTGGGCCGTGCCGTCACGGCCTGCGCATCGGAGACGGCTTGGTCGGCGGCATGGTCACCACTCGCGTTTCCATGCCCTTGGATCACCACGAACTTCTCGGGCCACAGCTTGCCACCCGCGAAGCCGATCGCCACGGCCGACAGCACGATCAAGGGAAACGGGACTTGGAAGAAGAAGATGGCGACGAACGCCAGCGCCGCCAACGCGACCATCACGGAGTTCTTGAGCGCCCGCTTGCCGATCCGCACGACGGCCACCACGACGATCGCGACCACGGCCGGCTTCAGGCCGTAGAAGAGCGCTTGGACGACGCTCAGGTCGTGGTATCCGGCGTAGAGAATGCTCAGTGCCAGGATGCTCAGGAATCCGGGGAGCACGAACAGCGTTCCCGCGACCAGTCCGCCGAGCGTGCGGTGGAGGAGCCAGCCGATGTACGTGGCGAGCTGCTGGGCTTCGGGACCGGGGAGCAACATGCAGTAGTTCAGCGCGTGCAGGAACCGCTCCTCGCTGATCCAGCGCTTTTCCTCGACGAGGATGCGGTGCATCACTGCGATCTGCCCCGCCGGGCCACCGAAGCTGAGCAGCGCCACGCGGCACCAGGTGCGGAAAGCCTCCCGAAGCGGAACCTGTCCGTCGCCTGTCTCGCCGGATTCCGTTTCG
This sequence comes from Planctomycetales bacterium, assembly GCA_040877365.1. Lineage (GTDB taxonomy): Bacteria > Planctomycetota > Planctomycetia > Planctomycetales > Planctomycetaceae > JBBDNT01. Next base: position 9,842 of record JBBDNU010000134.1, on the reverse strand, counting down.
TGATCCATCACACGGTTCCTGCGCCGTGCGGCTGCGTTTCGGACGCTTCCGGCAATTCCAGGCGGACGGTGAACTTCGTTCCGCGACCGACTGCACTCTCGACGCTGATTTTCCCGCCCATCCCGCGGACGATCGAGCAGCAGATCGAGAGGCCGAGCCCGGCCCCGTCGAGCTCGTCCGACCGCGCCGGATCGATTCGGTAGAACCGGTCGAAGATCCGGGGCAGGTGCTCGACCGGGATGCCGATCCCGGTGTCGGCGACGACCACGATCAGGGAATCGGCTTCACGCCGGCTGGTTACGCTGACGCGGCCGCCCGCGGAAGTGTACTTGATGGCGTTGTCCAAAAGGTTGTAGAACAGCCGGCGAAGCTGGCGGCCGTCTCCCGTGAGCAAGCACGGCTCGTCCTCTTGCAGCGAGAGAACGACCCGCTTGTCCTGCGCGACGAGCTGCATGTTCGAGACCACGTCGGCGAGCAGCTCGGCCATCGGCACACTCCCGTTCGCCTTCGGTTGCAGTCCCGCGTCTTGGCGGCACAGGAACAGCAACTGGTCGGCCATCGTGGAGAGGCGGTCCGTTTCTTCCAGGAGATTTTCGAGCACCCGGCAATACTCCTCGGGGGAGCGGGCGGAACGAAGCGCGACCTCGGCTTCGTTGCGGATCACCGCCAGGGGCGTCCGCAACTCGTGGGCGGCGTCCGCGGTGAAGCGCTGCATCTCCGTGAAGGACCGCTCCAGACGCTCGATCATCTCGTTGAGCGTGACGGCGAGCGTTCCCAGCTCATCGTGGGGGTTATCCACGGCGATCCGCTCGTGCAGCCGATCCGCTGTGATCCGCCGGGCCGTGCGGCTCATCTCCTGCACGGGCCGCAGGGCTCGGTCAGCGAGGACGTAGCCGCCGCCAACGGCGGCCAGCAGGGTCAACGGCGCCACCAGCAGAAACGTCAGGAGCAATTCCCGCATTTCGTGCTCGAACGAGGCCAGCGACCTGGCCACCCGGACGGTCAAGGGACCATCGGGACCGCGCGCCTCGACGGTGACGATCCGCCACCCCGCCGATCCGACGTTCCGCGTTTCGAGTCGAGGCGCTTCCGCATCCTGGCTGGTCGAACCTGCGGGGGAGCTGCGCGTCGAACCGGCTGTGGAGGCAGGGGCGAAGGACAATCCCCGTTCGACCAGGCGAGGATTGACGAACACGCGCCGGCCGTGGGCGTCGGTGATCTCGAAGTCGAAACCCTCATGGTGAGCGAACCGCCGGTGCAGCCACTTCAACATGCCGGCCGAGTCGCCGGCCCGATCGACTTCGGAGAGCACGTCCGCCAGCTCCTCGTCGAGCCCCTGATCGATCCGCCCCAGCAATTGATGCCGCATCGTGAAATAGACGACGCCGCTGAACAGCGTCAGCACGACGGCCAGCACGCCGGCATACCACAGCGTGAGCTTCCAGCGAATGGTCGGGCGCTTCATCAGCGGTCTCTCAGTGCGTAGCCCACTCCCCGGACAGTGTGGATCAGTTGCCGGTGGTTCGGCAGCTCCACCTTCCTGCGCAGCGAGTTGACGCAGACGTCGATCACGTTGGTCCACACGCCGTCCGGCTCCTTCCACACCTCGCGGCCGATCATCTCCCGGGTGACCGCCTGGTTCTTGTGCCGCAGCAGGAATTCCAGCAGGTCGAATTCCCGCTTCCCCAGCTCGATCTCGGTCCCGTCCCGCACCACCCGGCGGGCGGGAAGATCCAGTTCCAGATCGTCGGCTCGCAGGATCAGCTCCCGGTCCGCCGAATTCCGTCGCAAGAGCGCCCGCAGCCGGGCCAGCAGCTCCGCGAACGCGAACGGCTTGACGAGATAATCGTCGGCACCGGCGTCCAGTCCCGCGACTCGATCTTCGACGGCATCCCGCGACGTGAGAATCAGCACCGGCTTCGCGAAGCCTTGCGCCCGCAGGTCCCGCAGCACCTGCAGACCGTTCCGGCCGGGGAGCATCAGGTCCAGGACGATGGCTTCGAACGGCTCGGTGACGGCGGCATAGAAACCGTCCTCGCCGCGGACTGCCGTGGCGACGTCGTACCCTTCTTCTTCCAGCCCGCGTCGCAGGCTGGCCAGCAGCCGCTTCTGGTCTTCTACCACCAGCACCCGGGCCATCGATGACGCTCCTTTGCGGCCTCCATTCTGCCGGGCCTTCTCCTCCGTCGCCACGCCGGGCAGAATGATTAGCTCGTTCTAATCTTCCGCTTATGGACGGCGGCGTCGATCCGGGTATGGTCGGAGCAGTGGCTCACGGAGAAATGCTCGGAGAAGGCCCGTGATCGAAAGGAGAATGTCGATGAACGGCTTGTCTCGCTGCCTGACCGTGATGTTCCTGGGGACGGCCGTCTGCTCGGTCTCGAGCGCGGCCCGCGCCGAGGATCGGGATGCGCAACAGCCGCGGCAGGTGTTCGTCGTGAACACCGGCGACGGCACCGTCTCGCTCGTGGACCTCGCGGAGATGAAAGTTGTCGCCCGGCACGAAGTCGGGCCGCGGCCGTACGGCATCGCCGTCAGCCGCGACGGCAAGACCGTCGCCGTGGGGGTCGAGGACGAGGAGTGCGTCAAGTTCTACTCGCTCCCCGCATTCCAGGAGAAGGGGAAGGCCCGCATCGGCCCGATGCACAACGACCACATCATCCTCAGCGCCGACGGCCGGCACGTAATCGTCGCCAACTTCCACAGCGACGACGTGGTGGCGATCGAGTTCGACACGATGCGGGAGGCGTTCCGCATCGAGGGAACGAGCGCCCCGCACGTCGTCAAGTACGGGCCGCTCGGGAAGCGTGCCTTCGTGACCTGCAAGAAGATCACCGGCATCGCGATCATCGACCCCGCCGAGCGGAAGCTCGTCAAGTTCCACCAGATCAACGTCAATCCCCGCAGCCTGACCTTCTCGCCCGACGAAAAGAAGGTGTATTTCGGCTCGTTCTGGGTGGACGGCTTCTTCGAGATGGACGCCGAGTCCGGCCAGGTGACGCGGCTGTTCGCCCTCGATCCGCCGGAGGACGACCGCACACCACAGGAGGTCACCTACCACGGCGTCGAGTCGCTCACCGACAAGATCGTCGTGGCCGCCAACGAAGGGCGGTCCTGCGTCGATGCGGTGGACGTGACGACCGGCAAGCTCCTCGACCGCCTGCAGGCCGCGAAACCGTGCTGTGTGGAGCGCCTTCCCGGCCATCGCGCGGACGGTTCCGTTCGCTTCCTGATCAGCAACATCGGCGATGGGACGCTTCAGCTTGCCGAGATGTCGGTCGAGGGTAAGCTGGAGTCCCTCGGCAAGGCGCAAGTGGGCAAGGCCCCCAAGCGCGTGGCATTTCTCCCCTGACGATCGAGACCATGAAATGGAGAACCGAACCATGACGCCACTTTCTCGACGCGGCTTTCTGTTCGCCTCGTCCGGCGCGGCGGCCGGAGCGCTGCTCGTGCCGGGACTGGCCGCTGCGGAGGACGATCCGAAGCCGGACTTCTCCGGCAGCGGCCTCGTGACGGGCAAGCTGAAGCCTCTCAAGCAACAGTCGATTCCCGGCTTCCTGAGCGCCGCGCAGATCGCCCCGCACCACACGGCGCACTACGGGGGTGCGCTCAACGGCTATCTGGCCGCCGACAAGAGGCTGGAAGAGAGCGCGCACAACGGCACGCCGCTCGACGCCGCCGCGTTCGGCGCGCTCAAGCGGATCGTCAACAGCCGGGGGAACAGCGTCGTCCTCCACGAGATGTATTTCGACGGAATGGCCGCGGAAGCTCCCGATCCGCAGCAGGACCTCCGCCGGGCGATCGAGCAGCGATTCGGATCGCTGGAGAAGTGGGGGGCGGACTTCACCGCCTCGGCGAAGGAGGCGGCGGGTTGGGCGATGCTCGTCCTGCATCCGGTCAACGGCAAGCTCTACAACGTGGTCAGCGACGAGCACGCGCAGGGCGTGCTGTGGATGGCCGCGCCGCTGGTCGTGATCGACACCTACGAGCACGCCTTCTACATCGACTACCACAACCGCAAGGCGGAATACGTCGAGAAGTTCATGGAGCACATCGATTGGAACGAGGCGAACGCGCGCTATCGTGCGGTGAGGACGTAGTCTTCCACTCGCCGCTGCTCAGCAGTCTCCGCTGTCATACCACACGTGAATTCCCACTGTCGTTCCCTCCGCCATGAGCGGCAGCGTCGACCGGGGTCTTGCTGGGTTGGAAGAACACTCAGCCCGGCCCCATGTCGAGCATGTCGATGCTGACCTTCGACGGGCCCTTGCCGTGGGACATGCTCGACTCCTCGGGCGTTCACCGATCGGGATCGCGGCCATCATAGTGGATCGCCAGCCAGATCGTCGGCTCGTCCGGCGTCGTCCATTCGATTCGATGGCGGCGGTGCGCCGGGATGTTGATGAAGTCGCCGGGCCGCATTTCCAGCGGACCGTCTTCGTCCTCGAACCGCAGCCGAGCCGCTCCCCGCAGGACGACGACCCACTCGTGCTGCGGCTGATCGTACCAGAGGCCCGCGGGCGAGGCGTGACCGTGGGAGACGATCCGCTCGATGCGGATAGAGCCGGCGTCGAGGAGCGTCTCGGCGAGTTCCTCGGGCAGGTCCGCGGGGATCGCGGAGAAGAGATTGTTCATCGACCACGGCTCCGAACGGGTTCAGTCATGCGGCCAGATCGCCAAACAGCGCCGCAGCATCACCAGTTGTCCGAGGTGATAGGCGTTGTGGTCGGCGATCAGGAGCGCCTCCCGCAGAATCGTCTGTCCCTCGCCGTGCGGGATCGGCGCGAACAGATCGGTGGCGGGATCGGCGACCAGATCCTGCATCGCCGCCAAGTCCTCGCGAAACTTCGCCACGCTGCGATCCCACGCTTCGGCATCGGGCGGAGCGTCTCCTGTCGGCCAGTATCCTTCCGGAAACTCCGGAGAGACGTGCCGGGGATTGCGGGAGAATTCAAGGATGTCCCACTGCGCGATCCGCATGTGCTCCAGCAGCCGCCACGGCGTGTGGGGCGCGTCTCCGACTTTCGCCCCGCGCATCTCCGGCGGGATGTCGGCGATCGCTTCGTCGAAGGACAGGTGCGCCCCGCCGCCCCGCAGCAGATACAGCAGATGCTCCCGCAGCGCGCGGTCGTTCATCGCCGTGCCTCACTAATCGTTCCCATTCCAACCGCAACGCGGAATTTCCGCGACGCACCGCAATCATACCGGATGGCCGTCCGCGAGGCGGTAAAATCGAAGCAGGAACCTGCCATGTCGAAGAACCAACGCCACGCTCCGCGCAAGCCGGCGACGAAGCTCCCGAACCTGCGGAAGAAGCTCGAGCGGCAGAAGCTGCGGGAGAGGCCGCCGAAGAAGCAGTGAGCCATGCCGCATCCGGGCTGGATCCTCGTCATCATCGGCGTGCTGATCGCCGTTACCGGGCTGGTGTGGCTGCTCGCTCCTTCGGTTCCTTGGCTGGGAAAGCTGCCCGGCGACATCGTGATCGAGCGGGAGAACTTCCGGCTGTATGTGCCGCTGGCGACGTGCCTCCTGCTGAGCCTGATCGTCACGGGCACCATCTGGCTGGTGCGGCACTTCTCGCGATGATCGCGAACGACTTCGCCTGCGAATGGGATCAGATTCAAGGCGGCTGTCGACATACATGCGGGAATTGTTATCCTCGTGCAGTTTCTATTGTTCCCTTCCCCCCGAACAACAAGGACGGCCGAATGGCGAAATCCAGCAGCGGCAGCAAGAGCCAGGCGATCCGCGACTACCTCTCCGCCCACCGCGGAGCCGGCCCCAAGGAAGTCGTCGAGAAGCTGGGCGAGCAGGGCGTGAAGGTCAGCACGCAACTCGTCAGCGTCGTGAAGTCCAAGATGAAGTCCCGAGGGAAGAAGAGGCGGGTCGTGCGGAAGCCGCAGCAGGCGACGCCGGCCGCCTCGTCGTCCTCGAACGGGCTGAGTATCGGTGATCTGGTCGAGACGAAGAAGCTGGTCGACCAGCTGGGCGGCGTGAAGCAGGCGCGGGCGGCGCTGGATGCGTTGGAGCGACTGCGGTGACGGGAAGGCGCGAAGGAAGATCGAGGCGACTCCGCAATTGTCGAGAACGACTCTTCCAAACTACGCCGTCTCGGTCCTACTGAATGCCGCGACGAAGGCTGACTATACGGCTATCTGCCGGCCGGGCTGCGATCACTGCGACGCATGCACTTCGCCGACGGACGCCAGGAGCGCCGACTCCAGTTGGCAGGCACTCTCCGAATTCCCGGAACTTTGCACGACCGTAACTCGTCTCAAGAGCGTCGAGCCGGGGTTCCGGACTGAGAGCCGGACCGCCGGTCGTTTGACGTGTCGCTACCGCCCAGGAGGCTTCACCGTGCGGCGCTCGCTCGTGATCGGTCTGTTTCTCGTGACGCTTTCGGTTTCGGCCTGCATCGGCCTGGTGCTGGCCGCCGCGGACTTCGAGACGCCGCGGTCCGATCTGTGGAAACAGGTGGAGGAGGCGATGGGAAAGGGATTGCCGAAGACCGCCGTCGAGAAGCTCGAGCCGATCATCGAGCAGGCGAAGCGGGACAAGGCCTGGCCGGAAGCGATCCGGGCGGTCGGCCTGCGGATCGCCTTGGAGGGGAATGTTCAGGGGAACAAGCCCGAGGAGAAGGTCACCCGCATGCGGGAGGCGATCGAAGGCTCGCCCGCCGAGATGCGGCCGGTGATGCACGCGATCCTCGCGCACTGGTACTGGCATTACTTCCAGCAGAACCGCTGGCGGATTCTGCAACGGACGCAGACGTCGGAGTCGCCGGGGGAGGATCTCACGTCGTGGCCGCTCGCCCGGATCATGCAGGAGATCGATGCGCAGTTCGAAAAGGCGCTCGCCGCGGAAGAGACGCTGAAGAAGACGCCGATCGTGGAATACGACGCGCTGCTCGTGAAAGGGACGATGCCCGACGCGTATCGCCCCACGCTGTACGACTTCATCGCCCACGAGGCGATCGCGTTCCACTCGTCCGGCGAGAACGCGCTGGTCGCGCCGGAGGACGAGTTCGTGGTCGCGGCTTCGGGTGCGGTGTTCGGCACGGTCGAGGAGTTCCTGGCGTGGGACATCGAAGACACGTCGAACTCGCCGCTCGCCCGGTCGTTGCGGCTGTTCCAGAAGCTGCTGCGGTTCCATGAAGACGACGAGAACCGCACCGCGTTTCTGTCGGCCGATCTCGACCGGCTGCAGCTCGGCTGGAACAAGGCGGTGGGCGAAGAGGATGAGAAAGCATCGCGCTACGTCGCCGCGTTGAAGCGGTTCGCCGAGGCCCATCGCGCCCACGAGACCGCCTCGCACGCGATCTATCTGCGGGCATCGGTCGAGCGGAATCGGCAGAAGCTCGTCGAGGCCCGCGAAATCGCTTTGCAGGGAAAGAACCTGCATCCGGACTCGATCGGCGGGAAGTTGTGCCACAACCTCATCGTCGAGATCGAAGCGAAGTCGTTCCAGGTGACGACCGAACGCGTCTGGACGGAGCCGATGCCGACGATCGACGTCCGCTACCGCAATCTGTCGAAGCTCCACTTCCGGGCGGTCGCGATCGACTTCACGGCGTGGCTGAAGACGAAGAAGCGCCGCCCCGAGTGGCTGAACGTGGAGGAGCGCAGGGAAGTTCTTTCCAAGAGGCCGCAGAAGGAATGGTCCGTCACGCTGCCGGCGACGCCGGATTACAAGGAACGGGGCGAAAGCCTGCCGGTTCCCGGCGACTTGCCGCGCGGGTTCTACTTCCTGCTCGCCAGCCACGACGAGGATTTCGGCGCGGCCGACAACGTGGTCCAGTTCTGCGACGTGTGGGTCGGCGACCTCGCGCTCGTCACCCGCGTGCGCAACGGCTCCCTGCAGCTTGAAGGCTTCGTCCTGAACGCCGGCAGCGGCGCTCCGCTCGCCGGAGCCGACGTCGAAGTCTGGATGCACAGCCAGAATCGGTTCTCGCTGAAGGAAACCGTCAAGACCGACGAAAACGGTCTCTACCGGCTCAACACGACCGAGCGGCAGAGCCACCTGATCCTCGCGAAGCACGGTGGACAGCAACTCGCCACGGCCAATGATTACTACGCGCACTCCTACGACCAGACGCCGCGGCCAAGCGAGCAGACGATCTTCTTCACCGACCGTGCCCTCTACCGTCCCGGTCAGACGATCCGCTTCAAGGGACTGGCGATCCGCGTCGATCACGCGAACGACGACTACTCCATCCTCAAGAACCGCAAGATGGCCGTCGCCTTCCACGACCCCAACGGCGAGCGGATCGAGCGGATCGAACTCGCGACGAACGACTTCGGCTCGTTCCAGGGGAGCTTCACCGCCCCCCGCGATCGGCTGATGGGGCGAATGACGATCCGTGTCGATTCCGGGCCCAATGGCTACGCCCAGGTCAACGTCGAGGAGTACAAGCGGCCCAAGTTCCAAGTGAAGTTCGACCCCCCGGCCGACGCGCCGAAACTCGGCGGCGAAGTCACCCTCAAGGGGACCGCCGCCGCCTACACCGGCGCACCGATCGACGGGGCGAACGTCCGCTGGCGCGTCGTCCGCCGGGTCCGCTTCCCCGACTGGTGGCACTGGTATCGCGGCTGGATGCTCCCGCAGCGCGACGACCGCGAAATCGCCCACGGCCGCGCGCAGACCGACGCCGACGGCACGTTCCACGTCACCTTCACCGCCCTCCCCGACGAGTCGATCCCCGAGAAGGACGAGCCGGTCTTCACGTATGAAGTGACAGCCGACGTGACCGACAGCAGCGGCGAGACCCGTTCCGCGGAGCGCGATGTCCGCATCGCCTACACCGCCTTGCAGGCGACGATGTCGGCCGATGACTGGCAGACGGAGAACAAGCCGGTCGAGATCACGATTTCCACGCGCTCGCACGACGGCGAAGGCCGTTCGGCGAAAGGCATCGTCCGCGTGCATCGGCTGATTTCGCCCGAAAGCGTGCAGCGGCCCGAATTGCCGGGGGTCTATCGGCCGCGGCGCGCTTTCGCAGGGGGCGATGATGGCGAAAATCCCGAGCCCGATCTCAGCGATCCGAAGCAGTGGCCGTTGGGTGACGTCGTCTCCGAGCACGAGTTCGAGACCGACGCGAAAGGGACCGCGAAGATCGAGGTCGAACTGAAGGCCGGCGCGTACCAGGCGGTGCTCGAAACGCAGGACCGCTTCGGCAAACCGGTCTCCGCGCGACTCAACCTCCAGGTGGTCCGTCCCGATGCCGACAAACTGGCGATCAAGATCCCGTTCCTGCTGGCCGCGCCGCAGTGGTCGCTCGAACCGGGCGGCGAATTCGCCGCGGTGTGGGGAAGCGGCTACGACGCGGCCCGGGCCTTCGTCGAGATCGAGCATCGCGGGAAGGTCGTGCGCTCGTTCTGGACCGATCGCCGGCGGACGCAGGCGCGCATCGAACTGCCGATCACCGAGGAACTCCGCGGCGGCTTCACTCTCCGCATGACGATGGTCCGCGAGAATCGGGCGTATCTCGAATCGCGGCACGTCGCCGTCCCTTGGACGAACAAGGAACTCACGGTGAAGTGGGAGCGGTTCACCTCGCGGCTGAAGCCGGGGGCGGAAGAGCATTGGACCGCGATCGTCACTGGTCCCGACTCGCAGCGGGCGGTCGCCGAGATGGTCGCCACGCTGTACGACGCCTCGCTCGACGCGTATTTGCCGCACCACTGGATGGAACGGCTGAGCGTCTTCCGCACCGACCATTCGAACCTGTATTCGCAGTTCGAGAACCAGGCGAAGTGGCTGCAGCACATCCACGGGAACTGGAAGCACCGGCACGTCGACGTGACGATCAGCTATCGGTCATTCCCGATGGAGATCGTGGGGTA
>JBBDNU010000133.1:0-19693 GCA_040877365.1 Planctomycetales bacterium | reverse complement strand
TGGGCACAGCCCACCCTACAGTCTTTCACAACCACTGATCTCCGTCCTCTGTCCCCTGGCCGCCCGCCATGCCCGTGGACCACTCCCGCCACCTGTTCCTGTCCCTCGCCGCCGTCCTCGCCGGCTTCGGCGCGCTGATGGTCCACAGCGCCAGCGTCACCTCCTGGCCCACCGAAGCGGAGCAAGTCTACCTCTCGCGGCACCTGGTGTTCCTCGCGCTGGGGATTGCGACGGGAGGGATCTCCGCGGTTCTGCCGGCCGAGTTCTGGCGGAAGGCGGCCCCCTGGCTGTTCGCGGCGACGCTGCTGCTGCTGGTCGCCGTGCTCGTGCCGGGAGTCGGCACGGAAGTCAACGGGGCCCGCCGCTGGCTGCGGTACGGACCGCTGTCGCTGCAACCGTGCGAGCTGGCGAAGATCACCCTGCCGCTGCTGCTCGCCCGATTGCTCGCCAGTAGGTTCCGTCGGCTCGACGGGACCTTCGGGTGCGGGAAGTCGCGATCCTTAACGGGCGGCGTTGCCGTGCGGAACGAGCTCGCTTGCGAAGAGGGCTCCGGGACGGCTGGACCGCCTCGGGGGGCTTACGCCCCCCGCGCGCCTGCGCTGTTTCTCGTGTGGCCGATTCTGCTCATCGTGCCGCTCGTGGCCGTTCAACCGGACCTCGGCAGTGCCCTGTTCATCGCGGGGGGAGGGGCGATCGGCCTGTTCGCCGGCGGCTGGCCGTTGCGGAACTTCGTCTTCGCGTCGCTCGCGGCGGTCCCCGCCTGCTGGGCGCTGCTCGTCGTGAGGCCGTATCAGATGAACCGCATCAAGGGCTTCCTCGCCGCGTGGGCCGACTGGAACGACGCCCCGTACCAGCTCAAGCAGTCGCTGATGACGCTCGCCGCGGGGGGAACGTGGGGCGTCGGCCTGGGGCGCGGCTGGCAGAAGCTGAGCTTCCTTCCCGAGGCGAACACCGACTTCGTCGTCGCGGTCGTGGGGGAAGAACTCGGCCTCGTCGGCACGCTGGGCCTCGCTGCCGTGTGGGTCGCCCTGTACTTCTCGGGACTACGGCTGCTGGGCCGTCTCGGCCGGACGAGTTTCGAGTGGATCGCCGGCTTCACGCTGCTCACGCAGCTCGTCCTGCAAGCGGCCCTCAACGTGGCGGTCGTCACCGCGATGGTCCCGCCGAAAGGGATCCCGCACCCGCTCATCAGCTACGGCGGCAGCAACCTCGTGGTGAGCCTCGCCGCAATCGGGATCGTCGTGAGCCTGTCCCGCGGCGAACGATAGCCGGCGGAAAACTTCCCCCCGGCGATGCGCGCGAACGCAGCGCACCGTGGCGCGGACAGCGCCATGCGCGGCGGCGGTCGTTGACCGCCGGCTATGCGCGCATTTTCTCGAAATGTTCGCTTGGTCGCGCCGCCCGCTTCGGCGATACTCGGCCGCGGCGCGAACACTCGATGCAGGACCCGACCGCGTGACGAGCACGTCGACCATTCTCTTTTCCGGCGGCGGGACCGGCGGGCATTTGTTTCCCGGGATCGCGGTCGCGGAGGCGCTCCGCGACATCGAACCAGACGCGCGGTGCGTGTTCGTCGGCTCCGGCCGCGAAGTCGAGCGGAAGTTGGCGGTCGATAATGAGCTCGAACACCTCGTGCTGCCGGTCGAGCCTTCCACCGGGCTGCGGCGGAACCCCGTCCGGTTCGCCTGGCGATACTGGCGGTCGCGGCGGGAGGCGCGGGGGCTGATCGATGCACTGCGGCCGAGCGCCGTCGTCGGACTGGGCGGGTTCGCCAGCGTGCCGGTCGTGAGCGCGGCGGCGGCTGCGCGCGTCCCGACGATCCTGCTCGAACAAAACGCCGTCCCCGGCCGGGCGACGCGCTGGCTGGCGAAACGGGCGGCGCTCGTCTGCCTGTCGTTCGAGGAGGCGGCGGCCGGTTTGCCGCGCGGCGCGCGGACGCGCGTCACGGGCAATCCGGTGCGGCGCGCGGTAGCGGCCTTGCACGAGATGGAACGGACAGTGGGGACGCCCACGCTGCTGGTGCTCGGAGGGAGCCAGGGAGCGGCGGCGCTGAACGAGGTGGTTCCGCGAGCCCTGCGTGCGCTCCGCGAAACCGCCAGCGGGTGGCGGGTCGTCCATCAGACGGGCGCGGGCAACGAGGGTGCAGTGCGCGCCGCGTATCACGACGCGGGGGTCGACGCCGAGGTCTCGCCGTTCTTCCCCGACCTTCCGGCGCGCCTCGCCGCCGCGACGCTGGCGGTTTCGCGCGCCGGCGGCACGATGCTCGCGGAACTCGCCTGCGCGGGGTGTCCCGCGGTGCTCGTACCGTATCCCGGTTCGCTCGCCGACCATCAGTCGCTCAACGCGCGGGCTTACGAGCGTGCGGGCGCGGCGCGCGTCGTGGCGCAATCGCCCGTCTCATCCGAGACCGTCGCGACCCTGTTCGCGACCCTCTCGCCGCTGCTCGGAGAATCGCCCCGCCGCGGCGAGATGTCCCGCCGGATGCGCGAACTCGCCCGCCCTCAGGCGGCCCGCGACGTCGCCCGCCTGGTGCTGGAATCAACGTAGCCGTGCTGCCAACATCGCCGCTGGAGCATCGCCGCTGCGGGCGAGTCGGGAGGACGGCGTTCACGGTCGGCGCTCGCCGACGCTGGCAGCGTCGGCTACGGGACGGCCACAATATCTTGTGGGTCAAGACCGCTTCGTGTGGAAAATCCAGTAATTTCTGGACAAGGGAATCTTCGGAAACTACGATCCGCCCCGCGTTCGCGAGGTCGTCCCGCCGTCTCGGCAACATCGGTGGCGGAACGAATCGCGAACGCTCGACGGCGGATGCCGTCGTCGTCACGGACCGAAGGATCGGATCCGAGAGTCGAGGGAAGGAACCCATGCGGGAAGCGGTCTCCATTCACGCCGGCGAGGGTCCCCTCGACGAGCGCGCTTCCCACGGCTCATCCCCGCTCTTCGTCCCGCCGCGTCGCGTGCGGCAGGATGTTTCCGATCCGGCCAGGGCAACGTGCGGCCGTGTCGCGCCTCGTTGCCGTCCGGACGAACCGTTTCGCTCCCGCACAGGAAGTGCATTTCCGGGGAAGGAGTCCGCGATGAAGGCGAAGCCGGTGATCGGGATCAATGGCGACTTTCGGGCCGAGCGCAAGGAGGCCGCCGCGCTGAGTTGGTACAACACGGGCTATTACGAGTCGGTGACGGCCGCGGGGGGGCTGCCGGTGCTGATGCCTCCCTTCGCCGAGGACGCCGACATTCAGCAGTTCCTGGGAATGCTCGACGGGCTGGTGATCGCCGGCTGCAATCTCGACTTGGATCCGGTCCGCCTCGGGCTGGACAAGCACCCCGCCACGCGTCCCATGCCCCTCCGCCGCGAGGACTTCGACCGGCGGCTGTGCCAGGCGGCCGTCGAGATGCGCCTGCCGATCCTCGCCATCGGCGCCGGCATGCAGGAGCTGAACGTGATCTGCGGCGGGACGCTCCTGCAGCACATTCCCGAAGACGTGCCCCGGGCCCTGCACCACCGCGACCCGGTCGAGCGGACGCTGCGGCACGTGATCGAGATCGTCCCCGGCACGCGGATGGACCGCATCTATGGGCCGGGCGAAATTCGCATCAACAGCCAGCACCACATGGCGGTAGCCGACCTGGCCGAGCCGTTCGTCGTCTGCGCGATCTGTCCGGATGGCGTGGTCGAAGCCTATGAATCGGCCGACGAGGACTGGTTCTGCCTCGGCGTGCAGTGGCACCCCGAGAACGAGACCTCTTCGGCGCTCGACATGCAGGTGTTCGAGGCGTTCCTCGAAGCGTGCGCCGACCAGCAGCCCGCCGTCCTGCCGATGACCTCCCGCCGCGCCGCATGATTCGAATTGGCGCCGGCCACCGAGCGCTCCCTTCCGGCAGGCGAGGTGCACTGCGGGGGGACGCGCTGCGCGATTTGCGGAGGACCAGTCCCCTCTCCCCCGGCTTTGCGGGGGAGAGGGTCGGGGTGAAGGGGCTTGCGGCATGCCAGTCAGTGGCGGCCGACATTCGCCCGCGCAAAGTGCATCGCACGCGCCAGGGGAGGGGACCGGGGCCGGCCATCTTGTCCGGCAGCACGATTCCAGTTACGATATCTCGATGCGATCAAGCCGTCCCGCCATGCCGCTGGTCCCGTCGCGGACGCGGTTCCGCCCTCGGGGGGGAGCCGTCGTCCTTTCGCGCTGCGCCCGTCCCGCGGTCTGCCCGCCCTGAGCGGACGCGCCGGCAACCGGTGCGTCCGCAGCCGCCGGACCTTTGCTCCCCTTTCAGGGCCCATTGCGTGGCTGCGCGACGCCGCCACCCGGAGTGGCCTGCGGAGTCGAGCTCTTGACGCGGCTCCACTCCCGGGCAGTTCCTCCAGCCCCGCCGTTCCAGTTCCTCCGCTGTTCCAGTTTCGACGACATCATCGGACCCGGTCGCCAAATGTCTGCGCTGATTTCATCACGAAGCCACGATCCCCGCCAACCTCCGGCGCAACCGTGCGGGAACCATTCCACCGGAGCGGCGAACGGATCTCTGCTGAAAAGGGAAATCCGCAGGCGGCGGACGTTCGCCATCATCTCCCATCCCGACGCCGGCAAGACGACGCTCACCGAGAAACTGCTGCTGTACGCCGGCTGCGTCGACGAGGCGGGAATGGTCCGCGGACGCAAGACGCAGCGGGCCGTCACCTCCGACTGGATGGCCATGGAGCGGGAGCGCGGCATCTCGGTGACGTCGACCGTGCTCGGGTTCCCTTACCGGGGGTACGAGATCAATCTGCTCGACACCCCCGGCCACCAGGACTTCAGCGAGGACACCTACCGCACGCTGACCGCCGCCGACTGCGCCGTGATGGTGCTCGACGCGGTGAAGGGGGTCGAGCCGCAGACCATCAAGCTGTTCAAGATCTGCGCCGCCCGGAAGATTCCGATCCTCACGTTCGTGAACAAGATGGACCGCCCCGGCGGCGATCCGCTCCGTTCGCTGAGCGAGATCGAGGAGGTGCTGGGGATCGACGCCGTGCCGCTCAACTGGCCGATCGGCGGCGGGGCGGACTTCTGCGGAGTCTACGACCGGCTGACGCGGCAGGCGCTGCGGTTTTCCTCGGAGTCCCGCGGCCGGCTGATCGTGCCGTTCGAGTCGGCCGAACTGGATCGAGCCGGCGGGACGATTCTCACTCATGAAGAGGCGCAGCGCCTGCGGGACGAAGTGGGGCTGCTCGACGGCGCGGGCGCTCCGTTCGACCGGGAGCGGTTCCTGCGGGGAGAGCAGACGCCGGTGTTCTTCGGGAGCGCCTTGACCAACTTCGGGGTCGAGCCGTTTCTCGATGCGTTCCTCGAATTGGCCCCCGCTCCCGGTCCGCGGGCCAGCGACCGGGGCCTGGTCCCGCCCGAGCATCCGCGGTTCGCGGGCGTCGTGTTCAAGATCCAGGCGAACCTCGATCCGAAGCACCGCGACCGCATCGCGTTCGTCCGCGTCTGCGCCGGCCGCTTTCGCCGGGAGATGGAAGTGCTGCTCGCGCGGACCGGCGAAAAAATCCGCATCATGCGCTCGCACCGCTTGTTCGCCCGCGACCGCGAGACGACCGACGAGGCCTTTCCCGGCGACGTGATCGGCGTGGTGAACCCCCGGCAGTTCCGGCTGGGAGACACGCTCTGCGAAGACGAGCCGTTCCAGTACGAGGGGCAATGGGACTTCCCGCCGGAATGCTTCGCCCGCATCCGCTGCGCCGACACCGCCCGCCGCAAGCAATTCGACAAAGGACTGAGCCAGTTGATCGAAGAGGGCGTCGTACACGTGTTGACCGACGGCGCGACGTCCTCCCGCGAGCCGGTGCTGGCCGCGGTGGGCGAACTGCAGTTCGACGTCGTCCGCTTCCGACTGGAGTCGGAGTACGACACGCGGACGGCGGTGGACCGTCTGCCCTACTCGGCGGCCCGCTGGATCGACGCGGAAGGGGAGCCGTTGTCGCGGATCACCCTTCCCAGCTCGTCGCGGCTGATGTACGACCACCTCGGCGCGCCGCTCGTGCTGTTCACGAGCGAGTGGGAGATAACCTTCTTTCGAGAGAAGAACCCCAACCTGCAGCTTTCGGAGGTCCGTGGAAGTCACGCCCTCCGACCCGCAGGTAAGCGGGAATAGGAGAATGGAGTCCGTGATCGAAACAGCGGAGGCGGCCGAAGTCGCGAGAAAGTGCGCACCAACGATGGCGGCGATCGGCCCGCCTCGCCGGCTGTTCTACGGCTGGGTGATGCTGCCGATCGCGATGGCGGGCCTCGTCGCCACCTCGCCGGGGCAGACCTTCGGCGTCTCGGTGTTCAACGAGCCGCTCCGCGCGGCGCTCGGTCTGACGCACACCCAACTCGCCGCCGCGTATATGGTGGGGACGCTGCTCGCGGCGATTCCCATCATCTACGTCGGGAGCCTGATGGACCGCTTCGGGCTGCGAGCGGCCATGACGGTCGCCGTCGTACTGTTCGGCGGGGCGTGCCTGCTGATGTCGCAGGTGGGCGGATGGACGACGTTGCTCCTGGCGTTTTTCGCTCTGCGGCTGCTCGGGCCGGGAGCGCTGGCGTTCATGTGCGGCAACACGCTTTCGTTCTGGTTCCATCGCCGTTTGGGCACTGTGGAGGGAATCCGGCACGTGGGCATGGCGGGGGCGATGGCCGTCATTCCGGCGCTGAATCTCTGGCTGGTGCAAGAACTTGGATGGCGCGGCGCGTACGCCGCGCTCGGAGTCGCGGTCTGGGTGGTGATGCTGCCTCTGATGATCTTCTTCTTCCGCAATCATCCGGGCGAAGTGAGCCAGACGCTCGACGGGCTGCCGCCGGATGAACTCGAGGAGCATTCGTCGCGGAGCGTGCCGGCGGGGCCGAACTTCACGCTCCACGCCGCGCTTCGGACGCGGGCTTTCTGGGTGGTCGTCGGCGGAACATCAGCATTCGGCCTGATTCAGACGGCGGTGTTCTTCAGCCTCGTGCCGATCTTCCTCGATCGCGGGCTGAGGGACGCGGACGCAGTGGGAATGCTCTCATCCTTCGCGGCCAGTCTCGCCGTGATGCACCTGGTCGGCGGAATGCTGGCGGACCGCTACCGGGCTCCCCTCATGCTGGCCGCGGCGCTTGGATTGCTGACCGCGAGCCTGGTCATTCTGCGGATCATGTCGGCGTCGTGGCAGGGGCACCTGAGCGGCGTCGTGATGGGGGTGGCGCAAGGACTGTACTTCGGGACGAGCAATCCGCTCTGGGCGCGGTACTTCGGCCGGCTGCACCTCGGGAAGATCCGCGGCGTGCTGATGACGGTCACCGTGGCGGCTTCGAGCCTTGGGCCGCTGTTGATCGGTGTCGCCCGGGACGCTTTCGGCAATCATGAGTTGGTACTAATCCTGTTCGCCCTGCTGCCGGTCCCGCTGATGCTGCTGGCCTGCGGCGCAACGCCTCCCGAGCGGGTTGATACTTGAAGTCCTCCCCGCCGCCGCAAGGGATCGCCTTGCCTCGCATTGGGGATTCTCCTATCATGCGGGCGCTTGCGGTTCGAAGAGCCTGCACCGCCCGCACGTTTCTGTTTCATCGACGGAAGCAGGTCGCAAGATGCACACGGTTTCTCCACCCTGACAGTCATGGCCTTGTTCGGCCTGCCGCCCGTTTCATCGATCGCGGGTTTTCGCACTCGCGATCGACGCTGATGCGGCGCTGCGGCGGGGGCGCTTTCCTGATCCCCCGACGCCTCTACGCTATCCGCGGACAGCTTTCTGAGAACGCTGTTCCCTGACGGAGCCCGCAATTCGGCTCCGTCACCCCTGAGAGGGGCGGGCCTGCCGGGCGACATCCGTCCACTCCTACGCGCTCGCTGCGGGGGGTTCCGCCGCAGCGCGACTCCGCGTCGGGATCGGCATCCACGGAGGCCGCCACTTGCGGCAGCACGTCTCGCAGGACTACTGGAGGACCGCAACATGGCGAAGACCATTTTTTTCGATGAACACGCCCGAGAAAGTCTCCGAAACGGCATCGCCAAGCTGGCCAGCGCCGTCAGGATCACATTCGGGCCGCGGGGACGGAACGTCATCTTCGAAGGCCCGTCCGGATCGCCGTTCGTCACCCGGGACGGGGTCACCGTCGTCAACCAGATCGAACTGGAGGACGTGTTCGAGAACATCGGAGCCCGGATCATCCGTGACGTCGCCAATCGCACGAGCGATCGGGCGGGGGACGGAACGACGACCGCCACGATTCTGGCCGAAGCGATCTTCAGCCAGGGCCTTAAGGCGGTCGTCGCCGGAGTCAGTCCACTCGTTCTCAGCCGAGGCATTCGGCGCGCCGCGGACGACATCTGCTCCAGATTGGAAACGATGTCGACGCCAGTCCGCGGAAGCGAGATGCTCGCCCGGCTGACGGCGATCGCCTGCAATCAGGATGTCGAACTCGGAAGGCTGATCGCCGACGTGCTCGACCGTCTTGGGAGCGACGGCATCGTGACCGTCGAAGAGGGGCACGGCGGCAGGACTCACGTGGAGTGGATCGAAGGCCGCCGGCTGGACCGCGGCCACTTGTCGCCGTACTTCGTCACCGAGCCGTCCACGGGCAAGTGCGTGCTCGATGAACCTGTGCTCCTGATCGCCAACCAGCAGATCACGTCCGCCGAAGCGATCCATCCCTTGCTGGAGCGCTGCGCCGAGGCCGGCCGGCCGCTGCTGATCGTCGCGGAGAAGGTCGGCGGCACGGCCCTCTCCACTCTGGTGGTAAATCACGTGCGCGGCCGGGTCGCCTGTTGTGCCGTCGAACACGGCGAGTTCGGAGATCACCGCCACGCGGCCCTCGAGGATTTGGCAATCGCCACGGGAGGCCGCGTCACCGACGAGCAGACGGGGCAGTTATTGGCGGGAGTCGGACTCGCTGAATTGGGACAAGCGAAGCAGGCGATCGTCGATAAGGACGCGACGCTGGTCATCGGCGGAGCCGGTCGCAGCGCCGAAATGGAGCTTCGGATCGAGCGAGTTCGCTCCGAATTGCGGGACGCTCCGCGCGGTCCCGACCGCGATCGGCTCGAACGGCGATTGGGGCGACTGACCGGCCGGGGCGCGCGACTCGTCCTGGGCGCAGTGACCGAGGCGGAATTGCAGGACCGCAAGGCCAGGGTCGAAAATGGGCTGCACGCCGCCCGTGCGGCTCTCGCAGAGGGCATTCTGCCGGGCGGCGGCGTGGCATTGGTTCGCGCCAGCACCGCACTTGAGGCCCGACTCTCCGATTCGATCGAGGAGTTGGGATACCGCATGGTGCTGCAGGCCTGCCGGGCTCCGCTGATCGCGCTGGTCCGAAACGCGGGCCAGAACGGCAAGATCGTGTGTCAGCGAGTCGCCGAGGGGAAAGGCGGGTTCGGCTACAACGCCATGACGGGCGAATACGAAGACCTGCTGAAGGCGGGAATCGCCGATCCGACGTTGGTGACGAAGAGCGCCGTCCAGAACGCGGCCAGCGCGGCGGCGCTGTTGTTGACCAGCGACGTGTTGATCGCCGAGACGCCCGAAGCAGGCGCGACGAGCAACGGATGGCTCCAGAAGAGGAGTTGATGTGGAATTCGATGCGATTCGAGGAGGAGACAGGACCAGCGACATGGAAACCCCGAACATCAGCCGCGCGGAACGCGAACGCCAACTGCAGGGACTGTGGCAAAGCCGTCGCGGAATGCAGGAGATCCTGCTGCGATTCCACGGGATCTATCCGGACGGCGTGCCGCTGCCTCCCGACGACGCGATCATCGACATCATCCTCAACCACGAGTTCGGCGACCGGACGCGGCGCAGCGCGGACTCATCTCACGGAAGGACGGACTGATGGACGAGTGGATCGAGTTCTCGGGCAAGGCGATCGACAACGGAGAGGCGTGGCTCCTGGAAGCGGCGCGTGGCGACGGCGCGTTCGCGGCGCTCAAGTCCGACGTCCGCGTGATCGGCGATGAGATCCAGGTCCGGCAAGGAGCAATCGTCCAGATCGTGAAGAAACCCCAGAGCGGCGGCAAACCGGCCAGCATCGAGGTTCCGGCAGGGGACTGTCCCTGCGGGCTCACGAAGTGCATCGGTTTCGTCGTCATCTGCTGCCGGGACTCGCGAGTGATCGGCACGGCACTGGGGGTCTGGGACGACTGCCCGTGATGCGGACATTCGTCGGATCCCACGCGCCCTTTCTCATTGCAAGAACTTTCATTTGGGTGACCATGCACACACTTTATCCCGAATCCTTGTCGGAGCCGCAGGCGAGCGTCGCCCAGGCGGTCCGCCACTACCTTCAGCGACGCCCCGGCGCGTCGCCGGAGGAGATCGCAAGTTGGATGGCATCGAGTCGCAGGCTCGATGTGGCTCGACCGTTCGTCGCCGCGATCATGGCCGCGATCAAGACGGGGTGAATTTCAGCTTCAGAGGCACGAATGGATAAGAAGACGAAGAAGCGAGTGGAAGTTCTGCGGACTCGAGTCGAAAGATTGCAGCGGCAGATCGCCGCGGCGAAGGAGCAATCCGACGATCCCCGCGAGCCTTCGCGCCTCGAGATGCAAATGGAAGCCGAACGGACCAGGCTGCTGCGCCTTCTGGATCGATAGGGAGTCGACGATGCTGTTGCAACGAGCACACTTTCACGTGCTGAACGGGATCGCCGCGACGGCGGTGCTGACGGTGGCTGTCGCGGTGTCATTGGCCGACACGCCGCTGCAGGCCGAACTGCTCGACGAAAGCGGGCCGATCGAGTCGCTCTCGGCCGTCGGCTATCTCGTGTGCGCCATCCTGCTTCTGTGTTTCCAGAGGGACCGCGCGTGTTGCAAGGGAGCTGCGTTCGTGCTGATCGCCCTGGGGCTGCGGGAGATGGATTTTCACAATCTGCTGACCACGGAAAGCATCACACGGACCCGGTTCTATCTCAGCCCCGATGTCCCGGTCCTGGAGAAGTCGATCGGCGGCGGATTTCTCGTCGCGCTGGCCGTCGTCTTCGTCCACTTGATCGGGACGCGATTCCCCGGTTATCTGCGGGCGCTGCGCCGCGGGGAGCCGGCCGCGGTGGGCGTGGCCGTGGGGTTGTCCTTCATGGGAATCGCCAAGGCGCTGGACGGCCTGTCACGAAAGCTCGCCGGCATCGGCTTGAAAGCGACGATCAACACGGTCGAGATCGCCTCGGTCTGGGAGGAAACGCTGGAGCTGGGCATCCCCGTCATGTTTCTGGCGGGCATCGTCGCCCATCAGGCGACCGGACTTCGAACGATTTCGGGCGCACGTCCTGTTGGAACCACCTAGTGACTTTCTCTCGCGCGGAGCACTAGAATGCGATGATGCAACCGACATCCGGCGGATCGAGGAGCGGGTGGGCGCGGCGGTTCGTGCGCTGGCTCGTGCGGCGGTTCTATCCGCGGATCGAGGTCACCGGCGGCGAGCGGATCCCGCAATCCGGCCCCGTCCTGTTCTGCGCCAATCACGCCAACTCGCTGATCGACCCCGTGCTGATCGGGATCGCCGCCCGCCGCCCGGTGCGGTTCCTCGCCAAGGCACCCCTGTTCGACGTCCCCCTGCTCGGGGCGGTGATCCGCGCCCTGGGGATGCTCCCCGCCTATCGCGGCAGCGACGACGCCCGCCAGGTCCGCCGCAACCTGGAAAGCCTCGACGCGGCCGCCGAAGTCCTCCAATCCGGCGCGGCCCTGGGCATCTTCCCCGAGGGCAAGTCGCACGACGCCATTCAGGTCGAGATGGTCCGCTCGGGCGCGGCCCGCATCGCGATCCAGGCCGCCGGGAACGGCGCGCAGGGACTCTCGGTCGTCCCCGTCGGCATCAACTACGAAAAGAAGGAGCGCTTCCGGAGCGCGGTGTGGGTCGCCGTCGGAGAGCCGATCGACGTCGACCAGTGGCTCGCGGAGCGGGGCGGCGACTCGCGCGCCGCGATGCGGGCGATGACCTCCGAGTTGGACCAGCGGCTGAAGGCGGTCGTCGTCCATCTCGACGGGCCGCGGTGGGGGCCGTTCCTGAGCGATCTCGAAATCCTCGCGCCGCGGCGGAAGGACGCGCCGACCGGCAAGGCGGCCGCGGTCCGGCAGCGAAAGCGGATCGCCGACGCGATGAACCACTTCCTCGCCGCCGACCGCCCGCGGGCCGAAGCGGTCGCGGCGGAGATCGCGGCGTACCGCCAGGCGGTCCGCGCGGAAGGTCTGCGGGTGGACGGGCCGATCCTCCGCTGGGAGGGCTGGCGGACGTTCGGGATGCTCGTCTGGCAACGGGTGTGGACGGTCGCGCTGTTCCTGCCCGCGCTCTTGGGAACGCTGTTCCACATCGTGCCGTTCACGATCGTGCGGGCCGGCGCGGCGAAGATCCGCGCGCCGGGGCGGACGACCAACTCGCAGTCGCTGCTGTTGGTCGGATTGCCGACGTACCTGCTGTGGTATTTCGCTGTCGGCTGGTGGATGTTCGGCTATTTCAGCCTGTGGTTCGCGGCGACGGCGCTGGCGGCGATGCCCTTCCTGGGGCTGCTCGCGCTCGGCTACTGGCGGAACGCGCAGCGGGCGGCTTGGTGGTGGTGGCATCAATTGCGGTTCCTGCTGCGCCGCCGACGGCTACTCGAGCTCCGCGCGCAGCGCCGGGCGTTGCAGGCGACGCTCGCCGGACTGGCCGCCGAGTACGACCGCGTCGCGCCACATCCCGTGCGGCCCCCGCGTCCGCCGTGGACGGCGGTCGCCCGCCGTGTGACGGTGCGGGCCGCCTGCCTGGCCGCATTGCTCCTCGTGGCGTGGTTCGCCGGGCACTGGTTCCGGCAGCGGGCGCTGATCGATCCCGCAGGCGGCGTCGACCTCGCCGCGATTCCGCGGGCGACGCTCGCAGCGCGGCTGTCGAGCGACGAGGCCGCGCTGCGGGCCGTGATCGAGGGACTCGACGATCTCGAATCGCGGACGAGAGAGGTGCAGGCCGACTTCGCCGCCGGCCGCCGCTCGTATTCCAGCGAGGCCGACAACGACGAGATCCGCCGGCTGCTCCTGGGCTACATCAACCGGCGGACCGCCCTCATCCGGCTCATCTGGCGCTACCAGCGGTACGCGCAACTGGAAGACGAGACGTTGCGGTTGCGGGCCTTTCTGGTCGGCTACGCGTCGGCTTCGGCCCTGCACGACGCCTCGCTGAAGTTCGTCCACGAGTTCGCCCCCGACGACCGCGCGATCGCCCGGCTCAACGAGGGCGATCCCACGTGGGGCATTCCCGCCGGCCTGCACCGCGTCATCGAGAAGAACCTCGCCAGCCCCGCGAACCGCAAGCTGCTCGAAGCGGCGCGGCAGTATCATGCCGCGCAGCGCCCGCGGTTCGAGGAACGGGGGATCGGACCCGCTTCGCCGCACGCGCCGTTCCACGCCGCGATCGCCCGTGCGGAACAGACCGCCCGCCGCCTGGCCAGCTCGCAATGGAGGGAAGGGGCGGTCGTCGCCGCCAAGGACCTCGGGACGCTCGTGGCGACGATCCGCTACCAGACGCAATCGGCGATCTCGACCTGGATCGGCGACTTCAAGATCCGCGAGCCCCGCCCCGGCGAGTCGCTGATCCGCCCCGAGCAGCTCGCCCGGCTCGCGACGACGCTCCAGCCGGGGGACGTCCTGCTCGAGCGCCGCAACTGGTACGTCTCGAACGCCTTTCTGCCGGGCTACTGGCCGCACGCCGCGCTCTACGTCGGCACGGCGGACGATCTGAAACGTCTGGGCCTCGCCGACGATCCTCGAGTGAAGCCGCACTGGGAACGGTTCGCCGCGCTCGACGACGAGGGGCATCCGCACGTGATCGTCGAGGCGATGAGCGAGGGGGTCGTGTTCTCGTCGCTGGAGCACTCGATCGGCGGCGCCGATTCGGCGGCGGTGCTGCGTCCCAATCTGAGCCGGGAAGAGATCATCGAGGCGATCGCCCAGGCTTTCAGCCACGCCTCGAAGCCGTACGATTTCGAGTTCGACTTCGACAGCCGCGACAAGCTGGTGTGCACCGAGGTCGTGTACCGCGCCTACGGTGCGAACGCCGGGCCGATCCGCTTCCCGGTGCGGGAGATCCTCGGGCGGCGGACGATGCCCGCCATCGAGCTGGTTCGCAAGGTCAAGGAAGAGAGCGCCGCCGACACGGCCGAGCTGTCGTTCGTGGCGTTCATCGACGGCGACGAGCGAACGGGCGAATGCCGATATTGCGAGGACGCCGGCCCGTTCTTCCAGACTCTCGACCGCCCCGCGCTGACCATGCTGCAAGGCTTCGAGTCGGATCCCTTCGAGCGGATCGGCCTCCTCGGCTGGGCGCTCTCCGTCTTGATCGCCTCGTTCACGCTCGGCAACCTCGCCTGGTACGGCTGGCGCGGCGAACGGGGCGACCTGGTGGATGAATCATGAGCCGGCGGGTTGATCCCGCCGGTGGTCAAACGAGGTGACCAACGCGGAATTCGCAAGAATTCCGATGGTCCCATGCGAGGGTGGCGTCGGCGGGCAATGGTCGGAACTCTTGCGAGTTCCGCTACGAATCGATCCCCAGCAGTTCCGCCGCGCGGCTCTCGTAGTCGTCGCCGAACGAAAAGCTCCGCTTGATCCGCAGGTCGAGGTCCAGCGGGTTCTTTCGCTCCGGCGGGAACAACCCGGTGCGGAACAGGTACGGCAATCGCGACGGCGGAAAGGGATAATCGCTGCCGTGCAGGATCCGGGCCCGGAGCGACTCCGCCTCCCGGCCGAGCCGCTTGAGGGCGTTCCACCGCAGCACGTTGGCCATGATCGCCGTGTCGCCGAACAGGTTGTCGTAGCGGCCCATCATCTCGACGAACCGCGGATAGTAGTCCTCCGGGTCGAAGAAGGCGCACGTGCCGCAATGCGCCGCGACGACCGGCCGCCCCTGGTCGAGCGGGCGGGCCAGCTTCCGCGGGTCGGTGTATTGCTGCGAAACGACCTGGCACGAGTGCTCGTAGCCGGTGTGGAACATGAGCACCACGCCGAGATCCGCGGCGAGCCGGTAGAACGGCTCGAACTCCGCCCGCGACGGATCGACCCCCTGGATCGCCGTGTGGACCTTGACCAGCCGGCAGCCGGCTTCCCGGCACCGTTCCAACTCGGCGAGCGCGTCGGCGCGGATCGGATTGATCGAGCAGCCCGGCACGATCTTGTCGCACTCCTTCGCCAGTTCGAGCACGTAATCGTTGGAGACGTAGAAGTGCGTGGCGAAATCGTCGCGGGAGCCGTCGGCGCGGTACACCGCGTCCTGCGCGAGGACGACGGCGAAATCGAGCCGCGACGCGCGGAGGTGCCGCAGCAGCCGGCTGCGCATCTTCTCGCTCAAAGTCGCGCCGGCCTCGCGGCGGAGCCCGGTCAGCGCGAGCAGCAGCCGCGTGAGCCACGCCCGGCGGGTCTTTTCCGAGAGATAACCGTCCGCCGGGTGCTCGCCCCAGCAGAACACATGGGTGTGCGCGTCGATGACCGGAGCGGGGCGGGGGGGCGAATCGACGGCTACGCCCGGATGTTCGTCCGTCATCCCTGGTCCTTCACTGCGAAGCGCACCGCCAGCTTAGCCCGACGCGCAAGTTTTGATGTTGCGCTATTTCGTGACCGGCGATTCCGTCATTCCCGCGAAGGCGGGAATCCAGTGCGTTCGCCGTCCGCGCAGCCGCTGGATGCCCGCCCCCGCCTTCGCTGGGGGCAGGCTCTTCGCGGGCATGACGCGCAACGGCGGCGAGTCGCCCCCAGCCGCTCCATCGCCGGCAAATTCTCCCATATTGGATGAAACTGCGCAACATCAAAATGCGCAAGCGAGGGTATGTGCTTGGCCCGTCCCTCGCTTGCGCGTCGGGCTACTGTGGCTGCATGAATCATCCGGGTCACCCGAGGCGGCCGAACTGGCGGTCCAGCTCGTTGCGGCTCAACACGAGGGCGGTGGGGCGGCCGTGCGGGCAGTGGTGGGCGTCCTCCACGAGGTGCCGCTGCGCGAGCAGGCTGTCCATCTCCTCCGGCGAGAGCTTCCGCCCCGCCTTGATCGCCCCCTTGCAGGACATCATGTGCAGCAAGTCATCGAGCAGGTCGCGGCGGGTCGGCTCCGCGCCGGGGGCGTCGAGCCGCTCCGCCACGTCCCGCACGAGCTGCGCCAAATCGACGCGGGCGAGCATCGGCGGATAGGCGGTCACGAGCACCGTCCCGCCGCCGAACTCCTCGACCGCCAGCCCGAGCTGCGCGAGCAGCTCGCCGTGCTCGGCGAGGGCCGCGGCCTCCTTCGTCCCCAGCTCGACCGTTTCCGGCACGAGCAGCTTCTGCGACTCGACCGCCCCCTCCAGCACCCGCCGCCGGAGGTGCTCGTAGAGGATCCGTTCGTGCAGGGCGTGCTGGTCGATCACGGTCAGCCCGTCGTCGGTCTCGACGACGAGATAGCAGTCGTGGACCTGCATCGCCCGCGCCGGACCGAGGGCGGCCGGCCGAACGGTCCCGCCCGCCGTCGCCTCGCCCCTCGTCGAATGGCGGACCGCCTCCCTCCGTTCGCCGTCCGTCGCGAACGGCTCCGGCAGGTCGTCGTCCGTTCGTCGCGGGAGTTCGTCTGTGCTCCAGCGCTGCGTGCGGAGCAGTTCCTCCGGCCGCCGGCCGGGATCGACGGGGCGATCGCCGATCGGTCCCTCCGGCCGCCAGGCCTGCGCGATCTCGGTCGCCCACGCCGCGAACTCCACCCGCGACTGCTGCCGCCGCTCCGGATCGACCCCCGCCGCCAATCGCGCTCCCGCCCCGACCGGCAGGCGGACCGTCCCGTCGAGGTCCATCCCCAGAAACCGCGTCCGCAGCGTGGAAAGGAGCTGCCGATACGGCTGCTGACCGTCGAGGAACCGAACCTCGGCCTTCGTGGGGTGCACGTTGACGTCCACCAGCTCCGGCGGCATCTCGAGGAACAGAAACGCGACCGGATAGCGGCCGACCATCAACAGCCCCCGGTACGCCTCACCGAGCGCGTGCTGGAGCGCCCGGTCCTGAATGAACCGGCCGTTGAGGAACAGGTGCTGTCCCTTCCGCGTCGACTTGCTGTGCCGGGGATGGGCGACGTAGCCCCACAGCCGCACGCCGTGCGCGTCCGACTCGACCTCGATCAGGTCCTCCGCCAGCTCGGCCCCGTAGAAGAGGCACAGCCGATCGAGCAGCCGGTCGGTCGCCGGCAGCTCGTGGACGATCTTTCCGTTGTGCCGGAGCACCGCGTGCAGGCGAGGATGGGCCAGCGCGATCCGCGTGAACTGCTCGGCGACGTAGCCGAACTCGGTGGCCGGCGTGCGGAGGAACTTGCGGCGGACCGGCGTGTTGGCGAAGAGCTGGCGGACCTCGATCAGCGTGCCGGGAGGGCAGCCGCACGGCTGGGGCGTCCCCAGCGCGCCCGCGTCGACCTCGATCTCGACGCCGGCGAGCGCGTCGGCCCGGCGGGTGCGGATCCGCATCCGGCTGACCGAGGCGATCGAGGCCAGCGCCTCGCCGCGGAACCCCAGTGTGTGGACCCGGAACAGGTCGTCGGCGGAGGCGATCTTGCTCGTGGCGTGGCTGGTGACGGCCAGCTCCAGGTCGTCGGGATGGATCCCCTCGCCGTCGTCGACGATGCGGATCGCCTCGGTCCCGCCGGACTCGACGTGGACCTCGATCCGCGTGGCGAGCGCGTCGAGGCTGTTTTCGAGCAGCTCCTTGACGACGCTCGCCGGGCGCTCGATGACCTCGCCCGCGGCGATCTTGTTGACGACGCTCGCGTCGAGACGGCGAATCCGCGACATGCTGTGCGTGGCGACTCCTTTCCAATCCTCCTTAGATACCCGGCGCGGGCGGCGACCGCAACGCTCCCGGTGCGCCAGGGCACACCAGCCCGACGCGCCAGCGAGGGAGAGTCGCGGGATCGGCGCGGGGCGACGGGTCGCCCGTAGCCGAATTCGCAAGGATCCCGACGGCACCGCCGGGGTCGATTCGCGATGTTTGCGGAAGGCTGAACTTCTGCGCATTCAGCTACGGCTACGGCGCCGCGTTCTCCGCGTTTTCCGCGGCGCGATGAGTGATGGCGGGGATTGCGCCGTCCGCGAGGAGGCCGCGATCCGGGAGCGCGCCGCCATCCGGGACGTTGCCACCGGGGGGCCGACGCCCCCCGCTCGCCGGGGCGAACGCGGCGCGGTCGTCGATGTCGAACTCCTGGATCAGCTCGCGGCGGCGGATGGCGACCTGGCGGTCGAACTCCGAGAGCGCGTCGAGCGCCTTGTCCTTCGAGGTGACCAGGCCGATGAGCAGGTACTGCGAGATCGCCAGGCCGTAGCACACCCAGCCGACGGTCCAATGCTCATCGTTCGGTCCGCCGAAGATCGCGGCCATGATCGCGAACACCGGCGAAGAGCGGTTGAGATGCTTGCAGAGGATCCCCTTCCCGACCGCCCGCCACTGCTCGCTCAGGTCCGCGAGGAAGCCGCGGGGGAAGCGGAGCTTCGGCGGGCCGGGATGGATCACCGAGAACAGCTCCTGGTCGGGCATCGCCTCGATCACGCCGATCGCCAGAAGGAGCCGCAAACCGACCGCCAGCCAGGCGTACTCGTCCTGCAGGTCGATCGGCACCCAGCCGAACAGGAACTGCTCCATGTTGGCGGTGGCGATCAGCAGCAGCAGCGAGCCGCGGAACCACTGCTCGAGATCTTTCTCCAACTCCTTGTCCAGCTCCTGCAACCGGACCACTCGCCTCAGGAACAGCCGGAACAGCGGGATCGCGATCAGCCCGACCATCAGCCGCACCAGCGGCCGGAGCACCGGTCGCAGCACGCTCAACGGCATCAGTAGGCGAATCAGGCCGCCCATGAGAAGGTCGAAGGTTGAGGGTCGAAGGTCGAAGGTCTGACGTTGGACGGCGCACAGGCCCCGTCAATCCCTACGTTCCGCAGGATACGAAGGATCTCGGGACCGCGAAAGCCTCCATCCTCTATCCTCCATCCCGCCCCTCCCGCGCGCGGCGACGCGATGCGCCTTCCACAGCGAAACGGCCGCGTTGAGGACGAACCCCGCCAGGATCGCCCCGGCCCATGCGCCGGGGAGCCCCTCTCCCCGCAGGAACTGCGCGTACTCGCGCGTCAATCCGCAGCCGGGGCACCACCCCAGCCAGCGCGCAGTGAGACACGGCCCAGGCACGCCCCCGCTTCCCGCAGCGATGGCGAGGGCCGCCAGCGTCCACAGCAGCCACGGCAGGTTGTAGCCGAGCAGGATCGCGACCGGCCGCCGCGGCCCGTCACCGCGCGAGCTCATTCCCGTCCGCGTCCTTCATCTTTCCCAGGGCGATCAGGATGAAGTCGATCAGGGCCCAGATTCCACAGCCGCCCAGCGTCAGCAGCTTGAGGATTCCCAGCCCCGTGTAGCCGAGGTAGAACCGATCGACGCCGATCCCGCCCAGGAAAAACGAGAGAAGCAATGCGGTGGTGAAGCTGCGCTGCTGGCCGGCCATGAGCTGGTTTCCTTTCGCGTGTGAAAAGGTCGGTCCGGGGATTCCACAGACTCCGTCCGCGGGTCACGGTCGCTCCATCGCATCGACGATTGCCGGATCACGATACAGCCGGAAGCGGGGCGCGCCAAGAAAAATCCGGCGGAAGGATCGAAGGTTGAGGGTTGAGGGTTCGAGGGGCGAACGGCTGGTGTCGTTTCGGCTCGCCCCTCCATCCTCCATCCTCCATCCTCCATCCTCCATCCTCCATCCTCCATCCTCCATCCTCCA